>DASQID010000369.1:0-5564 GCA_035631775.1 Acidobacteriota bacterium | reverse complement strand
CCACAGTGCGGGTGGTCTCTACGGATTTCACCAGGAGGAAAGCAAGACCCCGACCCCCGGGAAAATGGTGTATGGCGGAGTGGAGACCTACGGCCGCGACAGAACCTCCCAGGAGACCCCCAATACGCAGACCGCGGTGTTCAAATACCGCGACGGAAGGATGATCGAGTTTGAATGCCGGGGCCGATACACCAATGATGAAGGAAGCCGTGGACAGGAGGTCGGGAATCTCTTCTACGGTTCCGAAGGGTGGCTCGAAATCAGCGGATCTACATGGAAAGCCTTCCGCGAACGGGAACGGGAGCCTTTTGCCGGTTCGAAGGAACGTGCGACAGGCTGGGATGGCGACCATTGGGCCAATTTCATTGACGCGGTACGCTCGGGAAGAAATGAGGACCTGCACGGCGACATCAATGAAGGCTTTTATTCATCCTGCCTTCCTCTGTTGGCCAATATCTCGTACCGCCTCGGGCGCTCCCTGAGCTTCATGGGTGACTACGAGAAGTTTGCCAACGATCCTGAGGCGGACACCCTGCTCACCCGGGCCTACCGTCGTCCCTACGTCGTTCCGGAGGAAGTTTGAGGGCTAGTTCGGGGATTGGGAGGCAGTAGCCGTCATCCTACCACGCAATGTGTGTCACACAGAGAAAGTCCTCGGTCCCTCAGGATTGGTGTGCACTATTTCTGTGCGGTTCTGATCTGGACAAGGCGCAAGTTATGACAATCGAGCCGGCGGGCCGAGAAATTATGGCATCTGGGCCGGATCGCTAATCTGAACGATGTCAGGCTGCTCCCGCGCCGCAATTCTGACCCGCGGTTTGAGATCCGTGTCGCTCCGCACGGCTCTTTTTCTTTGGTACAATCCCTGCATTCTAAACTCAACTGTTCAAAATTCTCTAAGGAGCTGGTACTCGAATGATCCGTGCGCGGAACCTTGTCAAGAATTTCGGGGAGCTGACCGCTGTCAACGACGTCAGCTTCGAGGTACGCCAGGGTGAGATCTTCGCCTTCCTCGGCCCCAACGGCGCCGGCAAGACCACCACCATAAAGATGCTGACCACTCTGTTGAGGCCCACCAGCGGGACCGTTCAGCTGGACGGCCTGGACCCTCAGAAGAAGCAGATCGAGGTGCGCCGCCGGTTTGGCATAGTCTTCCAGGACCCGAGCCTGGAGTCTGAAATGACCGCCTACGAAAATATGGAGATCCACGGCGTTCTGTACCATGTTCCCCGCAAGCGCAGGATCGAACGCACGGAGCGGCTGCTCAGGCAATTCGATCTGTGGGAGCGCCGCAACGAACCGGTGAAACGGTTTTCCGGCGGCATGAAAAGGCGGCTCGAGATCGCGAGGGGATTTCTGCACACCCCAAAAATCCTCTTCCTGGACGAGCCCACGCTCGGGCTTGATCCCCAGAGCCGTAATCAGCTTTGGACACATGTAAAGAGTCTCAATGAAAGCGAAGGGGTGACGGTCTTCCTCACCACTCACTACATGGATGAGGCCGACCGAGTGGCTCAACGAATTGCGATCATCGATCACGGCAAGATCGTGGCTCAAGGCTCGCCGGCAGAGCTGAAAGCGCAGACCGGAAGTGATTCCCTCGAGCATGCTTTTCTGGCATTGACCGGTTCCTCGATCCGCGATGAATCGGCGAGTTCCGTCGATCAGATGAGGCAATTTGTCAAGATGTGGAGGCGTTAGGCGATGGGTGCCATATACATTCTCTGGCTCCGTGAGGTGAAGCGTTACGTCCGTTCCCGCGCCCAAATCGTGGCGTCTCTCGGGCAGCCGCTGCTCTACCTCTTGGCTCTGGGCTTTGGCCTCGGGCCCGTGTTTCAAAGGTCCGGCAATGGAAGCTACCTCCAGTTCATAGCACCTGGCGTGATCGGCATGACCGTATTGTTCACCTCAATATTCTCCGGAATCGGCCTGCTTTGGGATCGACAGTTTGGTTTCCTCAAGGAGACCCTCGTGGCGCCGGTGCCGAGGATCAGCATCGTCATCGGCAAGACCCAGGGCGGCGTTACGGTAGCGATGCTGCAGGGCACACTCGTGGTGGTCGTCTGCCTGATTGCCGGATTTCGTCCCTCCACTCTGCTGGCGGTGCCGCATGCCTTTGTGTATATGGCCCTCATCGCCTTGGTCTTTGCCGGTCTGGGCACGGCGATCGGATCGCGACTGCAGGATATGCAGGGCTTCCAGCTCATCATGAATTTCCTGGTAATGCCCATTTTCTTTCTGTCAGGAGCGCTGTTTCCGCTCGATCACCTCCCGAGCGCCTTGAACGCGCTCACTGTGGCCGATCCCCTTTCTTACGGGGTCGACGGACTGCGCGGCAGCCTGATCGGCATGTCCCACTTCGGACTGGTGACCGATCTCGCGACTCTTGTTGCTGTTGCGGTAGCCCTGCTCGGCCTCGGAAGCTATCTGTTCTCCAGGATCGAGGTGTGAGATCCGCGTAATTCCAAATGAACCACGCCTCTGGCGGTGCGGATTTGACCGGATTAATGCCTGTTGCCTCTGCCAGTCGAGCGTCCTAAAATGAGCTACAAGCGGGTGTGAGTTACCCCTCTGGCGAGTGCCGGTTTGATTCGAAGGAGAGTTCCCGTGCGCAGCCGCTCTCTGTGGTGCGTCCTCGGTATCTGTTTAGCTCCCTGGCTGCTTGCCTTTGTGAGCGGCGATTCCAAAAACGCGTCAGTCAAACCCGTGGACTTCGACCGCGATATCCGCCCGATTCTGTCCGACAATTGCTATGCGTGCCACGGCCCGGATGAGAAAAAGCGCAGGGCCTCGCTGCGTCTGGATACTCGGGAAGGAGCATTCGCGAAAAGTAATGTCATCGTCGCGAAAGATCCGGAACGGAGCCGCCTCATCCAACGCATCAGCTCTGCGGATCCCGATTTCCACATGCCCCCACCGGAGTCCGATCGAGTACTCACGGAAAATCAGATTGCTCTGATGCGCCGGTGGGTCCAAGAGGGAGCGAAGTGGGAGACCCATTGGGCCTATGTCCCGCCCAAGTGTCCGGATCTTCCCAAGGTCAAGCTCGAATTATGGCCCAGAAACGAAATCGACTATTTCATCCTGAACCGGCTTGAACGCGAGGGCCTGAAGCCGTCGCCGGAGGCGGATCGGGCAACACTGCTCCGGCGTGTCACGCTCGACCTGACCGGGCTACCCCCAACACCCGCCGATGTCGATTCGTTCCTGGCCGATCGGTCCGCAGGCGCCTACGAGAAGCGTGTTGATGCACTCCTCCACTCCCCACATTACGGCGAGAGAATGGCAATGCAGTGGCTCGACCTGGCGCGCTATGCGGACACCCACGGTTACCACATCGACAGCCACCGCGAAATGTGGCGCTGGCGTGACTGGGTCACCGACGCCTTCAACCGCAACCTTCCCTACGACCAGTTCACGGTCGAACAGCTGGCGGGCGATCTGCTGCCGGGCGCAACCGTCGAGCAAAAGATCGCGTCCGGGTTCAACCGGAACCACATGATCAATTTTGAGGGCGGCGCGATTCCCGAAGAGTATCAGGTCGAGTACGTGGTCGACCGCGTGGAGACGACCTCTGTTGCGTGGATGGGGATGACGCTCGGCTGCGCGCGCTGCCACAACCACAAGTTCGATCCGATAACGCAGAAAGAGTTCTACCAGTTCTACGCCTTTTTCAATAATGTCTCAGAGGAGGGCTTGGACGGAAAGACGGGGAATGCCCACCCCTACCTCCAGTTACCGTCGGATGCCCAGAAGGCCCGGCTGGACGAACTCGGCGCGGCGATAAAGGAGAGACAATCCCTGCTCACCGAAACCAGGATCAAGCCTATCCAGGATGAATGGGAGAAGGGTTTTCTCGGCAGGGTCGCCGCCGCCCCACACGATGGGTTGGCGGCTCACTACGAGATGGACGGCAGCTTTTCGGATGTGTCCGGCCACTACCGGCATGGACGCACAGTTCAGGGGGATCCGACCTTCGGCCCGGGCCGGATAGGCAAGGCGGCCAACTTCGACGGCGACACGCGCGTGAAGTTCGACAATTTTGCCCTCGGCGGAAGCGGACCCTTTACCCTCGCATTTTGGCTGAACGGCTCGGGCCACATGCCGATCGCCGTACTGCAACAGATTGACAACGCATCCACGCGCCGCGGCTTCGAAATACTCCTGGAAGATCTAAATCTGGTGGGAATTCAGCGATGGGCCGCCCGCCTTACAGTTCGGCTCACATCCCGCTGGCCCGACAACGGGATTGAACTGCGGACAAAGGATCACCTCGAATTTGGCGACTGGTATCACATAACAGTGCGCTACGACGGGTCGGTGAAGGCAACCGGACTGCAGGTGTATATAGACGGCAAGCGCGCCGAGACAGAGACCGTTCGGGACAGCCTCTCTGAGCCCATCTCAACAATGGGGGAGTTAGAGATCGGCAACAAGGAAACCGGCAGCGCTTTCACAGGGCAGGTTGATGACCTGCGAGTTTACAGCCGGGCGCTCGCCGGCGGAGAGATCGATCAACTGGCAATTCACTATCCCATACACGCATTGCTTTCAGGTGTCACCGGAAGGCGCAGCGAACGGGAAGTTGCACGCTGCCGCGACTACTTTCTGACCTATGTCGCTCCGAAGGATCTTCGCCGCGCCCATTCTGAGCTGAAGCGCCTCCTACTGGAAAAGAAGGAGCTCGAGAAGACGATTCCCAGCGTGATGGTGATGGATGAGCTGGAGAAGCCGCGCCAGACATTCGTGCTCGCCCGCGGCGACTACCGGAACAGAACGGATCCGGTGAAACCTGGAGTGCCCGCCGTGCTGCCGCCGCTGCCCAAAGACGCACCCTTGAACCGCCTCTCCCTGGCCAGATGGTTGGTTGATCCCGGAAACCCGCTCACGGCACGCGTCGCAGTCAATCACTTCTGGCAGATGTATTTCGGAACGGGCATCGTAAAGACCAGTGAAGATTTCGGATCACAGGGCGAACCTCCAGTGAATCAGGAGTTGCTCGACTGGCTCGCCACGGAGTTCCTCCGCACAAAGTGGGACGTTCGCGCCATGCAGAGGCTTATCGTGACTTCGTCGACCTACCGCCAGGCGTCCAGGATAACCAGCGAACTGCTCGAGCGTGATCCGGAAAACCGGTTTCTGGCCCGCGGGCCGCGATTCCGGCTGCCTGCCGAGATCGTGCGGGACAATGCTCTCGCAATAAGCGGCCTGCTGAATCCCGAGATTGGCGGGCCCGGAGTATTTCCTTACCAACCGAAGGGGCTGTGGGAGGAGATGGCTTTCGGCGACGGCTTCTCTGCTCAGTCGTATACTCCGAGTCACGGCAAGGACCTGTATCGCCGGACCCTGTACACCTTCTGGAAACGCTCAGTCCCTCCACCTTCCCTGCTGACGTTCGATGCCCCCGATCGAGAGAAGTGCATGGCACGGCGGGCGCCGACGAATACGCCCCTGCAGGCGCTGGTGCTGCTCAACGATCCCACCTACGTCGAGGCGGCGCGGGGGCTCGCTCAACGTGTATTGCGGGAGGGCGGCCAGGATGATCAAAGCCGAATACGGTATGC
>DASQID010000368.1:0-6623 GCA_035631775.1 Acidobacteriota bacterium | reverse complement strand
ATCAAGATTCCCCAAAAGGCCCAACGGTACAGGATATGGAAGACATCCGGGTCCAGGCGGATAGATGTCACCGCATTGTAGCGAATCTGTTGCAGTTCGCTCGCCGGCAGAGTCCGCATCTGGAAGCCATCCGGATCAATGAGGTCGTGGAGCCGATCTTGCAGCTTCGCGAGTATGAACTGGCAGCTCGCAATGTCAAGTTACTGCGCGAATATGATCCATCCAACCCTCTGATCTGCGCCGATCCAAATAAGATCCAGCAGATAGCACTCAATCTACTGAATAATGCACACGACGCCATTGCGGAAAGCGGCAGACCGGGGAAGATCTGGGTGCGCACCAGCACGAACGGAGGGAAAGTAATTCTCGAATTCCTCGACAATGGAACTGGGTTGCGCGATCCCGAACGCGTCTTTGAACCGTTCTATACGACCAAGGAAGCCGGAAAGGGTACCGGATTGGGACTAAGCGTGTGCTACGGCATCGTCCAGGAACATCACGGACAGATCCGTGCCGCCAACTGGGAGAACGGAGCGCATCTCACCGTGATTCTTCCGATCGGCGATCCAAGGGCACTGCAGGCAAAGCAGAAACCGGCTGCCATAGCTGAATCCGTCCCTGAGCCGGCTATGCAGCCTCAGGCCCTTGTCGTAGACGACGAACAGATGTTGCTGAGACTGCAGATCTCGTATCTCTTGAAAATGGGTATACAAGGAGTTGGCGTAAGCACGGGAGAGGAAGCTGTCCAATATCTTAAACAGAACGCGGTGGATGTTGTGATATCCGACCTCCGCATGCCCGGCGCCATCGATGGGATTCAGCTGTTCCACTGGGTTCGAGTCAACCGGCCGACACTTCAAAAGCGGTTCCTGCTTGTCTCCGGCGCTCTGATGAAAGTCGAGGGCGTCTGCGAATCCCAGGAGGAGGAGGAGTCGGTTCCGCGACTTCAGAAGCCATTTGGATTCGAGGATTACTCACGCTCAATCCGACAGGTACTTCAAAACTGAGTGCTAAGCCATGAAACAGATTCTCGTAGGAATCGCAGTAATGTTGATCTTGCCCAATGCCTGCAGTCTGCGCCCGGAACGAATCCGGATCGGCATTGCTTTGTCGGAACCCAGCGTGGATGGGATCCGCCTTGCCGCGCGGGACATTAACGCTGACGGGGGGATCGGAGGCATTCCCCTCGAACTGGTCGGCTTGGACTGGAAGGTCCAGTTCGATGCGGTTGAAATCCTGAAATGGGCGAGCAGATTTGCCCACACACAGGATCTGGTGGCAGTCATAGGACACAGCGATAGCGCTTCGACCCTTTGCGCCGCAGCATTGTATAATCAGGAGCAGGTGCCACAGATCGTTACAATCGCAACCAATCCGGCAATCACCAACATCGGGAAGTGGACATATCGTCTCTGCCCGTCCGATACCGTACAGGGCCCCGCACTGGCCGAGTATGCTGTGAATGACTGGGGCAAAAAGAGGATCGCACTCTTTTATGTGAACGACGATTACGGCCGGGCACTGGCCAGTCTTTTCGAGAAACACGCTCGGGAGATCGGTGGAGATATCGTCGCGAGTATCACCTATCATAATGTTCTCGATTCACACGATCAAGAACTCATCCGCTCGACGCTCAAGAGGATGAAGAACGAGGGTGAGACGGATCTCATAGCTCTCTTCCAGCGCGCCGGACCAGCGAACTGGACCATCAGAGCTATTCGTGAAGCAGGGATCAGTTCTGCCATTCTGGCCGGCGACAGTCTTGCCCTGCCATTGTTCATGGAAACTGATCCTCCACTCAAAGAGGGAATCAGAATCGCACACTTCTTCGCGCCTGATCCCGATGATCGCCGTGCGGCGGAGTTTGTCCGAAAATTCAAGGCCTATACCGGCAAAGATCCGGATTATGGGTCGGCATTCGCTTATGACGCTCTGTACCTCGTCCGCTATGCAGTTCTGCACGGTGGCTATAGTCGGCGGGGAGTGAAATCGTCCCTGGATCACTTGATCAGTGATGGAACTCAGGTCAAGGGAGTCGCCGGCTCTTATGCCCTCGGAGCCGATCATGACGCTCGCCGTGCGCTATATGTTGCGGAGGTTCATAACGGCCACGGACTGCTGCTCAAAACCCTTCGCTTAAGCTCTGCTCAGTCTGCCGGTCAATGCCCTTGATGCCGTGCCCCCAAGGGGGCAACCTGACCGTCGAGTCTGCAAACCTGGGTGCAAACCATGTGCAAGGTCGCCTTCTAGCAACTCTCGGTAAAGTGCACTTGATCTGTGGGTCTGTGAACTGGAACAATTTCACGTGTGAATATTGAAGGGGGAGGCAATCGCATGTGGTCTGACAGAAAAAAGCTCAAAATGCCGACCGCGCATGAGGCTCTGCCGGGAAGGGAGGAACGAATGACTGTGCCGGAAAGGCATTATGTCAACGGCAGGCCGATGTCGGCTCCGTTCCCGGCTCATATGGAACAGGCGCTCTTTGCCATGGGCTGTTTCTGGGGCGCGGAGAAGAAGTTCTGGCTGACGGATGGAGTGTACAGCACTGCGGTCGGCTATGCGGGCGGACAGACTCCAAATCCAACCTATCGTGAGGTTTGCACAGGTCTGACAGGCCACGCGGAAGTGGTCCGCGTGGTTTTTGATCCCAAGGCGATAAAGTATGCAGATCTTCTCAAGGTGTTCTGGGAGAACCATGATCCGACCCAAGGTATGCGACAGGGCAACGACATCGGCACCCAGTACCGGTCCGGGATATACTGGTACAGCGAGGCCCAACGCATCGCTGCGGAAGCTTCGTGCGAGGCTTATCAGCGTGCTTTGACCCAGGCCCATCTCGGTCGGATTACAACGGAGATCCTGCCCGCGCCCGAGTTCTATTATGCCGAGGAATATCATCAGCAATACCTGGCCAAGAATCCCGGAGGCTATTGCGGTCTTGGGGGTACAGGTGTCGCCTGCCCGGCAGGCCTGGAAATCGGCAGAGCATAGCGCAAAGGCAGGCACAAACTCTTCAGCAATCCCGTCAGGTTCCACTTTCCGATTTTGTTGCGGATTCCGCGCATTTTGATGCTAAATACTCTCGTGATCGATGTATCAGCGCACGTGCTCCATCCTCGAGATGTGAGCGAGTTGACACCAGCAAATACTCGAGTTTAATGGAAGCGCCGCCCGGGAGAGCCTTTCAATGTTTTCAATTGCTGGCAGCTGTTCAGCACTTTCGATTCTTAAAGCCACACTGGTGCTGGTTTTTCTGACAGAGAGTGCGTCCACCCAGAAGGTGACGTTGGAAAGCCCGGTAATGAAACCGGGTGGGGTCATGTCAAAGCGATACACGGCATACGGCAAAGATCTTTCCCCGCCGCTTGTCTGGAGCAACATTCCCAGCCAGGCGCGGGAATTGGCTTTGATTTTCGAAGATGTTGAAAGCACTCGGGTGCACTGGCTTCTGTACCGAATTCCAGTAACGGCACCGGGCCTTCGCGAAGCTGTCCCGCAATCGGAGGTCATCTCGGAACCTGCCAAGATTTCAGGCACAATCCAAGGCCTCACCGACTTCAGAGATCAAGGCCCGGGGTATCATGGCCCGAATCCGCAGGCAGGGGAAGTACGTCGCTATCGGTTTCTGCTCTACGCCCTTGACGCCAGGCTCGGGCTTCTCCCGGGACTCGACCGCGTGAGCCTCATGTCTCTAATAAGCAGCCACATCATTGGCGAAGGCGAGCTGATTGTGACCTCAAAACGCTGATCCCCGCGCACACGACTCAAGGACTCAAAATCCAAAGAGACAAACACATCGCCGGAAGAATTACAAGGTCTTCCGGTCGGTATAGTACTTATTTGTCAGTTAGGAATTGCCATTTGGGCAGTTTTTTGTATGATGGACATATCAGAGGGCCCGCGGATCACACGCTAACCTCGATCCAACCGGGCACTCGTAAGCATTTTCCGATGTTCTGCCGATGCTCTATGTATGTTCTGGAGGCAGTTCGGACAAGAAATGATACTAATTGGGCAGGACCAATGAAGAAGCCTGTTTGTTTTACCATGGCAGTAACAGCCGCTTGCTTCCTCTTGGCCGGAACGGCACTCCCCCAATCCTCTGAAAAGCCAGATACGCCGCTGCAAAAGCGCAAACCATCGCTCAAAGTTTCTGCCATCCGCCAGAGCACTTCAACTACCTCCTACATAGTTAGAGCCGGTGACACGCTCTACAGTCTCGCCAACACCCATGGGACGACTGTCGATGTGGTCAAGTCCATGAATCATCTCGATACGAACCTGCTGCTCGTCGGACAAAGGTTGAAATTTTCGGCTCCGGATACTCCAACCGTGGAAACTGCAGATGCAGTGCCCAGTGAGGAGGCCACCGAGACAGAAGGCCCGCCAGAAGGCAAAACACCGGCAGTAGGGGTGGTTCGCGCAGAAAATCCTGCCGATCAAGTGTTCATCACGGCCGGCAAGTCATCGGGAAGTGATGATGGCATAGTTGCAGGCGAATCGACGGAGCCGCCGCTCCGCTACAGGCTCGCCAGCGCCGGCTTGAACTTCCTCGGTGTGCGCTATCGATGGAACGGAAATTCCCCGAGCAGTGGATTCGATTGCTCTGGACTGGTAAAGTCCCTGTTCGAAAAATTCAACATCAGTCTTCCCCGCACTTCGCGGGAACAGTACATGGTCGGGGAGAGAATCGACAAAGACAAGCTGGAAGTAGGCGACCTCGTCTTCTTCTCTTCCCGCGGCAGGACCCCTTCTCACGTGGGAGTCTACTTGGGCGACAACATGTTCCTTCACGCGGCACGGAAAGCGCGGAAGGTGCTGATCAGCAACCTGACCGCAGCCTGGTACTCAAAGCGATTCCTGGGTGCACGCCGGCTGTCGGACCTGTGGGAATCGGAGCCGCAGCCAAAGCCCGCCGAAGCCAAGTCAAACTGATTCGGTACTGTCCAGTGCACAGCAAGTCATGAAACAGCTTGGGATAGCTGGACAATGAGGTAGCTTGAATCGTCAGCCAGTACCCTGCACCTCTCCACGACTTGGCCGCTGACCAGAACAATGAAACCCTTACCGATCCGGGCAATGACGGACTTCGGTATTCTGACGACTCTCGCCTTCATCCTCGTCCTTTCCGGAACAGTTCGCGGTTCGCAGTTCGTGGTTCGCAGTCTGCCAGTAGCCTGTAGCCGGTGTGTCACAACCAGGTTCCCCCTTGGGCCAAGTGGTTGCCTGCATCCGAGCACCTCCATCCATAAAGGCCACGGCTGAGGTGCCAAGGCACGGATGCTCCCCCTTACCATCAGGATGGGCGAGATTGTGCAAATCTCACCGCTCCGGTCAGGCGGGATTATCCAACCAATTTATGGTGCTCCAAGAGGCACATATCGGCAGGATTGCCGATTTCAACAATAATCTGGGAGATGTGGCCGGGATTTGAGTGCCATCTCAGATTCGGGGCAGAACCGCGATGAGGATAAACTATTCCAGGCTGCCGTTCTGCTCAATACTGATCGAAATCTAAGATGATAGCGGCAGGTGAGGCGCCGCTGGTCAGTCCTGTCCGGAAATACCGTGAAATCGATCTTCCTCCTCAGCGAAAAGGACATTGAAGCTGGTCAATGTGCCATAACAACCGGTGATGTAACTCTGCAGTTTGACCTTTAGATCTTCGGGTATCTCTGCACCATTGATCTGCTGCTCGAGCACGCGCAAACGGTTTCTAAGCATGACGACCTTATGAAAGAAGGTCTCGATCGGCCACCCTTTCTCCTGCAGGCCGGCCTTGCCGGGTCGCAGGATCATTTCGCCACCACGCCATTTCTCAGCCATCGGAACCGGAGTCAGTCCGGTCTCCTCCCGGATTACTCGTCGCAGCAGTAGTTCTAGGTCCAGAGCGCCACCGTCCTGCGCGGTCAAAGTCACCATGCCAAACCTCCTCTCTCGTTCCGTAACGGTGGCAACCGGCGCATTGGCCAACTGGACTCGCGCAGGCTGGTTAGTAGTCCTTCCGGGAGGTTCACCGCCCCGATAGTTGTGCTGGCTGCCACAATAGTCGCAAATCACACGAAGGGCTCTCCCCTCGGAATCCGCAACTATTACCGTGTGAGCCCGGACCGTCTTGCACACCCGACAAAGATCTTCCAATGAGTCTCCTGCGTGAAACCGGCCGGGCGCATCACTGGACATCAGGTTCTCCTTCTCAGCAGCACAGGTCCACTCACGATCCGCTCTTCTCCTCCCGGTGGCCGGGCACCGGGGTATAGCCCTCGCGGGGAGCCGGCCTACTTGCTAAACTGGAATTCGCTGGAGAGCTTGGTTGCTCCCCAGGTCATAGCAAAAACTCCGCCGTTGGATGACTCGCTCAGCTCAATCGTGAGGGTCTCAACGGCCGCGGGGACAGTCTCCTTTTTAAGCGCGATACTCGCGATGTCCTTTGACTTGTCGTGACTCATCCCCATTCCCGATGATTCCGAATTGAAGACCAGTTCGTATTTGTCGGCTGAAGCCTTCAGCAGCCACAGACCATAGGTTCCCTTGGCAATCGCTTGGCCGCCGAACGTGAGACTCACGGGAGTGCTTAGGGTCGTCATGTCGTTCATCCCCATACGCCAGTAACTCCCTTCTTT
>DASQID010000367.1:0-6081 GCA_035631775.1 Acidobacteriota bacterium | reverse complement strand
CGCCGTGGCCGCGTCATAGCGCGACGGCACTATGCTGCGAACCGCGCCCCATAGCGGAAGATTCGGCAAGTTCCTGGTAAGGTTCGTCCACGTCTTGCCCCCGTCGCGAGTCTGTTGCACGAGGCCGTCGTTGGTGCCTATCCAGATGAGTCCGCGCTCCTTAGGCGACTCCGCGATCGCATAGATCGTACCCGCGTATTCGACGCCGATGTTGTCAGGCGTCAGGCCACCCGAGCTGCCCATCCGGGTCCGGTCGTTGAGGGTAAGATCAGGGCTGATCACCTGCCAACTCTGGCCACCGTCCGTCGTTCGATGGAGGTACTGGCTTCCGGTGTAAAGCGTGTTGCGGTCGTGCGGGGATATGTGAAACGGCGCGTCCCACACGAAGCGGTACTTGACGCCTTCCGCTGGTCCATTGGACTGATCGGGCCACACCTCGACGTTGTGAAATTGCCTCCGCCGCTCCTCGAAGCGAACGACGATGCCCCCAACCATACCGGAGCCCGACGCCGTGGACCAGATGATGTTGGAGTCGACAGGATCGGGCGTCGCCCAGCCGCTCTCGCCGCCACCTACCGAGTGCCACATCCCGCGTGGAATGCCGGCATCGCCGCCGAAACCAATCAGTCGGCTGTTGCTCGGCCCGCGATACGACGGCTCGTCCTGCTTGTTCCCAAGGACATTGTATGGGATCTCGTTGTCGGTAGTGACGTGATACATCTGGGCGTTGGTGAGCCGCTGACGGAACCACGTCCGTCCGCGATTTACGGTGATGGACAAGCCTTGGTCATGCCCGACGATGATGCGGTCTGCGTTGGATGGATCAATCCAGATGTCGTGATGGTCACCGCCGGGCGCCTCGGATCGGGGAACGACTGTGAGCGTTTGTCCTCCATCGATGGACTTGGCAAAGGACGCGGTAAGGTAGTAGGTTTCGTTCTCGTTGTCGGGGGCGACCGCCATGCGCGAGTAGTAGTGTGCGCGGCCCATGGCGTAATGGTCGTGGCTTGCCACTTTCCAGGTTTCACCGCCATCATCGCTGCGAAATACCTCGCCGCTGTCGGTCGGCTGCCCCTTCCAAGGTACGCCGTCGCCGGTTTCAATGAGGGCGTAGATACGGTCCGGATTCGAGGGGGCGATGGCGACCGCAACCTTGCCCACTGGCTTGGACGGCAGGCCCTTCCCGCTCAGCTTCTTCCATGTCCCTCCTCCGTCACGGGAAACGAACAGGCCGCTGCCCGGCCCGCCGCTCTCGCGTCCCCAGGTGTGTATTTCGAGCTGCCACATGCCCGCGAAGAGTACTCTCGAATTCCTCGGATCCATCGCGATGTCGGAGCACCCGGTGTTCTCATCGAAGAAGAGCGTCCTGGTCCAGGTCTTGCCGCCATCGGTCGTGCGGAACACACCGCGCTCCTGCTGCGGCCCATAGGCATGCCCCAGCGCGCATGCGCAGACGAGATCCGGGTTCCGAGGGTCGATGACGATGCGGGGGATCCGTCCGGTCTGCTCAAGGCCCATCAACGTCCACGTCTTTCCGGCATCCGTCGATTTGTAGATGCCTTGGCCGATGGAGATGTGACTGCGGATCTTCCCTTCACCCGTGCCGGCCCACACGATGTTGGGATCGGACTTCGCCACCGCGAGCGCACCAATCGAGGAAACCGGCTGGTCATCGAAAATAGGCTTCCAGTGGACACCTCCGTCGGTGGTCTTGTAGATGCCGCCTGAAGCCGCGCCGGCATAGTAGCTGAGAGGATCACCAGGGACGCCGGCAACGGCCGAAAAGCGGTTTCCTTCCGGCCCGATGAAGCGCCAATGAAGCTGATGATAAACCTCAGTAGGCGGGGACGCAGCCTGTTGCGCAAAGTTCATGTGGAGAAACGCGGTGACCAGAAGGATGATCACACCCGGTATTGAACCTTTGGTCTTCGACATGGCAACCTCCAGGTGGGATGAGCCACATCCTATTCTGAGGTATGTGCCGAGTAAAGCAGGAAGTGGAAGGGGTCACACCGAGCCAAGTTGTCTGGGTTCTGACTGTTAGAGCAGAAAGAAGACTCATAGATACCCTGAGATTCGATTTTCCGCCTTGTTTTCGACATCTAACAAGAATCTCAGTGTCGCGAGCGCCGGGCGGGCAGATGCGAGGCGCCGCGGCGCAGGCGATATGGGATATATCGTCGAGGGGTGGCACCGAAGCAGATGCCGGCCCCCGCCGCGCCCCTTCGGCTGCGGCCCGCAGGCCCGCTGGGGGTGCGCTCTCTTACGCGCTGAGGAATTTTTCCCGTTATCCCCATTTCCCATGAATTTGACTTATAGCAATCAGCAGACATATAAGAACCTCTAACTGGAAGCATATCAATGCCTCGAGACGGACTATTCACCGATTCCGACTCCGCGAGTGCTTTGGCACTGCAATTGCTTTTACTCGTTTAGTAGGAATGGGTATCCTACTCATGCGTCTCACTCTTGCTCTCGCCCGCGTACCGGCTGTAGATCCCTCCTACTGAAGGTGGATGATCCTCGAGTTCTTGCGATCGAACCGGAATTAGATGAAGTCCAGCACCCATAAATTCTGCACAGGTCACACAAAGAGCCTTCTCGGGAAAGGGAAGTCGTGATTGATTGGACAGATTACCGGCCCAATAACTACAAGCTCCATGCGTCTCGTCTTATCATCAGGAGGTATCTCGGGAGGGTTTGCCAGGCCAGGCAAGTCCGGGGGGCATCTGCCAATGGCCTCCGCCGTTCGATATCGAAGCTCACGATCTTCGGGTCAGGCAAGATTACGGAATGGCTCACGCCCGGATCGTCCATCCGACAGCAAGTGAGCACTAATGTTGAGAGGCAAGCAACGGCGAAGATCATCGCGTCCGCGGCAGGATCCTGAAGTCACAGTGTGGCCGCGCGACCATCGATCTCGATGTTTGACGACAATTACCATGCGGGGAATCACCCATGAGCTGGGCAGCGATTGGCACCGGGTCCACGGGCATTATCCTTCTTGCATTGTCTGTGTATCTTGCACTTTGTCTGGTAGATGTTGTAGTCCGCGGCAGCCGACGCCTCCTTCGGGTTTGCGTCGCCAGACACCGACTGACGCCGGCGGGCGCGGCTCATGGACTTACTCCGGGCGATACGAGCGCTAGACGAGACTCGCCTGGAACGCGAGGGGATCATTGCTTGTAGGCTAAAGGCGACCGTCATCCGGCTCAGCACGGCCGGAACGAGTCTTGCGCTTCTTCGCGCCTTGGGATTTCCGCGCCAGGCACTTCACAGATGCGGAGGCGCGGTGAAAGAGTCAAGTTCGAGCTAATGAGGCCGAGTGCGCACCAGCCCTTATTACTTGGACCCGATGCCCGGATGCATGCCTGAGATAAGTTGAACGATCTCCTGAATTCGTGCTCGACTTTCAATCTTGCTCGTGGCCGTCGCTGACCTGAAGCGGTACGTCTTCGAACCTGACTTTAATGTGAGACGGTCATCGGATGAAAGGCAGGTGAATTCGCCGTACCTGAGGGTAAAGCCGTCCTTTTCCTTTTCGGGGCTGAAGCATATCGACTCCCGGGAGATCCTCAACACGCCCCTGCAACTGCCTAAGACGTGATTGTGAACTACCGGAAAAGTGCGCTCACGTGACTCCGCCATCAGAGGAAGTGGCGATTTCGAAGCTGTCGTTCCGGGATTGAGAGGCATACTGTTCTTGTTTCCCAAGACCATTGGCTGCGGCCGGTTGGCTGTCAGAGGCGGCTGGAAGGACGCTTCTCGTCTTGCCTGGGTGGGATATGGCGCGACAGCCCGTTCCCCAGGGGCCGTCCCGCGGGCTGTCAGCAAATCCGGCAGGGAAGAATGGACAGCAGCCGAAGTTCCGCGCCGGAATCTTGCCACGAAGCCTCCCACCAGGAGCGGAATCAAGGCTGCCAGGAGGAAATAGAGGAATACCAGTCTCCCCGCAAACCTTCGCTTCGTGAGTGTCCTGAGCAGGCTTCTGGTGTGGAGACCGTTGGCCGCCGCGGCATCAAATCCCCGGGAGGGTTCTACAGCGATACCCGCCTGGACGCGCTCTTCGCCTGAATTGGCCGCCAGGTGCGCGGAGAGGCCTGTTTTGAGCAATGCCTTCGCCTCCTCGGCTCTGACTGCTTGGCAAAACAGATATCCTTGACCGTACTCGCAACTCAAGGACCGGACTGATTCCAGCTGTTCGACCGTCTCGATTCCTTCGGCGACCAGATGCAATCCCAATTGATGCGCCAATCCGCTGATCGTTTGGACAATTTCCATGGCTTCCTTGCCGCTTCGCATCCTTTGAATAAAAGAGCGGTCAATCTTCAGGAAATCCAGCGGGAACTGGCGCAAGTAGCTCAGCGAGGAATATCCCGTACCGAAATCATCGAGGCTGAGCTGCACCCCTAGGACTCGGAGTTTCATCAGCAGGGTGCTCACGGCCTCCGGATTGCCCATCATTACACTCTCGGTCAGCTCCAATGTCAGACAGCGGGGTTCGAGTTTGATCTCGTTTAGAGCCTCGCCGATTCGATCGACAAGAGACGGCTGCATCAATTGCAGGCCGGAGAGATTCACGGAGACCCATAAATCGTTAGAAATCCCAGGCTCCTGCTGCCACGATTTCAATTGCCGGCAAGCTTCCTGCAAGACCCAGTGGCCCAAAGGGAGGATCAAGCCGCTCCGTTCGGCAGCTGGAATGAACTTGTCGGGAGACACGATACCTTGAGTCGGGTGATTCCACCTCACCAGAGCCTCGAAGCCCGCGATCTTGTCTGAGGCCAAGCATACGACCGGCTGATAAAATACCAGGAACTCCTGCCGCCGTATGGCCTCTTGGAGTTCGTTCTCCAACTGGAGCTTGAGATTGGCCGACTTCAAGACAGCCGTGTCAAAAAACTCGCAGCGGTCCTTGCCGAGAGACTTGGCCCGGAACACGGCGATATCTGCATCGCGCAGGGCCTCCTCGGGTCTGCTGTAGCCGGTAACGCTCAGTGCGATGCCGATGCTTGCGGAGAGAAACACCTCGCGGCCGCAGATCTCAAACGGCGCCGAGATTTCCTTGAGCAGACGTTCGGCCACAGTCCCTGCCCCCCCGATCTGATTTAAACCCTCGAGCAGAATAATGAACTCATCCCCTCCAAGGCGGGCCACTACATGATCGCATCCCAACCGAGCCACGGTATCGCCTGCACGGAGACAGGTTTCCAGGCGCCGGGCCACTGCAATCAGCAATTGATCCCCGACAGCCCACCCCAGGCGCTCGACGTGACACTTGAACCGATCAAGGTCGAGGATCAGGACGGCGAAGTGAAAATCACTGTTCCGCCTGGCGCACTCTATCGAACGGGACAGCCGATCCAGGAGCAACAGACGGTTCGGCAGACCCGTCAGAGAATCGACGACTTTTTCGGCAGTAATATCCGAATGGGAGCCCGCCGCCCGGATTGCCTTCCCTTCTTTGTTCCGCATGATCAGCACGCGGCAGGACATCCAGCGATAGGTGCCGTCCTTATGAAGCAGGCGGTGCTGATTTTCGAACTGGGAGAGGTTCCCTGCCAGATGAGCCCCGATTTCACGCCGGAATTGATCGAGGTCCTCCTGGTGGACTCTTTGGAGCCATTCTTCGGGCGTGTTACCGATCTCGTGCTGCTCACAACCCAGCATCGAGATCCAGCGCGGTGAGAACTGAATCCGGTCGGTCACCAGATTCCACTCCCAGAGCCCATCATTTTCCCCTCGTTTGACTAAGTCGCCTCGATCCACAGCTGCACCATGCCTCTGTTCAGAGAGCGGTCAGTATGAGCCCTTGTCCGTCATCCCACACGTGCACGGTCACCTCGCCAATCCCCAACCAGACCAAGGGCACCCCCAAGAATTACTTGGCATTTTGGCGCGCGCGCCGGGCGGGCAGATGCGAAGCGCCGCGACGCAGGCGATATCGGTGTATAACGTCGAGGAGCGGCAACGAAGCAGATGCCCGCCCCCCGCCGCACCTCTTCGGGCTGCGGCCTGCAGCGATTGGCCAAGTAATTCTTGCGCGTGCCCTAAGGGTCCTCCTTATATACTTTTCGGATG
>DASQID010000366.1:0-4569 GCA_035631775.1 Acidobacteriota bacterium | reverse complement strand
CCAAGCCACTGGTTTCCAATGCGGTCCACGCATCCCTCACGGCCGCAACCAGGCATGATCCGCAATTCAGGGCCCTCAGGCACCTTGGGAACAGGCGAGGAGACCGCGACCGATGGAAGCGTTTTGGTGGAACCGGTGGATATGGAGCGGAATGAATCTCGTGACAAGGTTATGAAGCCCGTAATAGCGAGTGCGAGCACTCCGACCAGAAAAGCGACAAAATAAAGGACATAACGCTGACTTAGGACTCCCTTTGGGGATTGGGCTCCGCCCGGTTCAATCCGGAAGCCCTGCTCGCACCCCGGCACCTCCGCTCCATGTCCAGTCTCCGTAGAGGCTGAGTTCGTTGCCTCGGCGGCGTCCTCGGCCGAGCTTGCGCACCCTTCAGATAAATCGCTGAACTGCTTGTACTCAAACACCGGTCCGTACTGTCCCGGCGGTATGGAGATCCAGACACGATGGTTGAGTCCTTCGGTGCGATAATACTTCTTCAATTTCTCTCGCAGGCGGTTTGCTTCCACTCGGACGATAGAATCTTCCCTGGACTGGAAATCGGCTGGCCTGTTAAAGATCTCAACGGCAATGGTGTATTCCTTGATTTGACCAACCTCACCTGAGAAGTGCTTGTTGCAGATGTGTAGTAGGAGCTTGCTCAGGCTCGGCGCATGAGCGAGCAATTTGGAGGAAAGGACCGCCTGGAGTTCCGCCTTTTCCTGCTCAATGTCCAGAGGAACACGTCCGGCATTTGACATAAGTGCTGCCAATAGGATTGCGGCTATCGTTTATCACCATCGGTAACATTTGTCAACGAAGTGACAGTCCAATTATCTGGTTTTTAAAAACTTATTCATTTTTGGCGGTGTTACCTTGCTTCCTCACAGCCGACCTTTAACGTCTATAACCTTGTCAGACTGCCGCTTAAAGTCTAGAAGAAGCCAACGCCCTCATCCCTGGCCCGGCGTTAAGGTGCAAGTTTCCCTTTCACCAGTACCCAATGTTTCGAGGAGGAACGATGAGACAAAAGCTTCTCGTTAGTCTGGCAGGATGGTCAACAGTGATGATCCTGCTTCTGGTCGTCCTGCCGTTTGCTTTTGGCCAGGCTACTTCGACCATCACTGGAATAGTGATGGACAGGAGCGGCGCCGTTGTTCCCGGAGCCGATGTGGTTCTCACGGACGAAAGCTCAGGGGATACGCGCCGCACTATCAGCAATGGTGAAGGCTACTTTACCTTCGCCGCCCTCCCGGCCAAAACCTATAAGATCCGGGTGGCGATATCCGGCTTTCAAGCTTGGGAGCGGGTCGGCATCATCCTGCACCCGGGCGACCGAATCAATATCAGCGACATCTCACTGGTACCGGGTGCGCAATCGGAAACGGTTGTTGTGACTGGCGAAGCCAATCAGATCATCCCCGTCGATTCGGGTGAGAAGAGCACTCTGATCACGGCTACCATGATCCAGAACACTTCTATCGTCGGCCGGGATGCCACCGAACTCCTCAAGATCCTTCCGGGGATGGTTGCCACAGGCGCCGGCATTTCGAACCGGCCTGGATTTACCGGCGAGGTGATCGGCATCAACGGCAACGGCGCCGGCGGAAAGCAGAGTGCCATAGGCAATTACAGCGGCAATGGCGGCCGTGAGGACGCTATCGACATCGTTGCCGACGGCACGCATGTCTCCGATCCTGGATGCAACTGCGCTTCTCCGGTCAGTCCGAACGTAGACATGATCCAGGAGTTCAAAGTTCAGGGAGCATCGTTCTCAGCTGAAAACTCCAAGGGACCAGTAGTAGTAAGCTCTGTGTCCAAGGCGGGCGGTTCCACATTCCACGGCGAAGGCTACTACTATATGCGGCGTGCCAGCTTGAACTCCAACGACTGGCTGGCCAATAAGTCAGGACTCCCTAGGCCTGAGAGCAACTACAGTTTTCCGGGTTTCAATATCGGTGGTCCGGTGATCATCCCCGGGACCGGCTTCAACAAGGATCGAAACAAGTTGTTCTTCTTCCTGGGCGCCGAATGGATCCGCCAGAACATCGATACGGGAACCAGGCGCGCGGTTGTCCCCAGCGCCGCGATGCGAAAGGGTGATTTCACCGACTCAGCCTATCTGGCTGCTCTGAACCGCTGGGCTGTCCAGGGGGTACCCAATGCGAACGGCTTCTCAAACGGAAAGCTGGTTGGAACGCCGGACCCGGGCGGCCAGGCGATCATTAATCTTTATCCTCTGCCGAACAAGGATCCGAAGACGTTTGACGGATACAACTGGGCGGAGTTGGGCGTAGTCTCGCAGCCCATGAACCAGCAGATGCTGCGCGTGGACTACAGCATCAGTGACAACACAAAGCTCTACACTCGCTATAACCGGCAGCGAGAGACGCAGCCGTTTAAATACGGGTTGTGGTGGGATTCCTCAGAGGTTCCTCTGCCGACACCCATCACTGCTCCGAACCGGTCGGATTCGGTCTCGACAAACCTGACTCACGTGTTCGGTCCGACCCTTACCAATGAGTTTACCTTCGGATATACCTTCATCGACTTCCCAAACACATGGGAGGATCCAAGTAAGGTGTCCCGAAAGGCGCTCGGGTACAACCATCCGGGCATGTTCAAGAATCCGCTGGATCAGATCCCGGCGTTCACAGACTGGCGCTCCGGTATCGCCGACCTGTATGAAGTCGGTGGTTTCAATCCCGTCCTCTATGCAACCAAGCATTTGGCTAGCTTCGGCGACAACGTAACCAAGGTCTTTGGCACCCACACCTTCAAGGCCGGCTTCTACTATGAGCACGTCATCAACAAGCAGCCCAACAGCGGCATGGATAACGGCCAAGTTCTTCCGGCTGCATGGGCCTCGCTGAATACAGGAAATGATTACGCGAACCTTCTTATGGGCGTGACCGCCGAGTATCACGAGCAAACCACTAACCTCGTCAATGATGAAGCCTACAATGTGGCGGAGTTCTTTCTGCAGGACAGCTGGAAGGTAAGGCCGAACCTCACCCTTGAAGCTGGACTTCGCATGTCGCATCTCGGGCCCTGGTACGGCCGTAACGAAGCCGCGGCGGCCATTTTTGATCCCAAACGGTACAGCAACAATCCAAACGACCTAACCAAATACACCGGTGTCATCGACAACTTTATCGATTCCAGCGTTCCGCGCTCGGGAACCGACTCTACACTCTTGTTTTGGGGCCCACGCGGTGGATTTGCCTGGTCGGTGATGAAGAACACGGTGGTTCGTGGTGGCTTTGGGGCCTTTAATTACCATGATGCGCAGCAGGCTTCAGCGCTGTCGAACCCACCCAGGACCCTGAACAGCGGGGTCTGGAATTACACGCTGTCGCAAATCGACAACCTCAAGCCGGAGCTGGCGAAAACGGATATTTTCGTTCTCAACCGGACCGATACCAACATGCCGGTGACTTATAGCTGGAACTTCACAATCTCCCAGCGGCTGCCCAAGCAGGTAATCCTGGAAACCTCCTACGTGGGGAATACCAGCAACCACCTACTGAATGGCGGAAAGAATTTCTACAACGCTATTCCGGATGGGTATAAGTTCCTCCCTGTCGGCCAGACGATAGACGACTGGAACAAGTATCGGCCTTATCAGAACTATGGAACTATGAATTTGGCCGAGCATGTCTATAACTCGCATTATCATTCGTTCCAGGCTTTGCTTGCGCGACAGACTGGCAGGCTCAACTTCTCTTTGGCCTATACCTTCAGCAAGAACCTGGGCTTCAGAGGAAACGGCAGCGGCGGCCCAAGCAACAACCAGTTCGATATGCGCCACCGCGATTACGGCGTGATCGCCTTCGACCGAACTCATGTACTTAACCTTGCATACAGCTGGCTGATGCCGGATGTGTTCAAGGGCAACATGATCGGGCGCGCGCTCATCAATGGCTGGCAGTTCTCGGGAATCACCAGCTTGCAGAGCGGCCTGAACCTTGGGGCGCAAACGGGCAATTTCAATGTCGCCGTTCACCAAACTCTACCCGACGGCACTGACTTTGCCTTGAGCAATGTACAGATCACAGGAACGGACGCCACTACGATTCAGCCGTTGTTGACTTGTGATCCGGGCGCGAATCTCGCAGAAGGACAATACATCAACGGCGCCTGCTTCGGGGCTCCCGGATACAAGAAGAACGGCGTCTTCCAGTTCCCGTATGTTCGCGGTCCGATGTACATGAACCACGATCTGTCTCTATTCAAGAATTTCCAGGTCGATAAGAACGAGAATCACAAGGTCCAGATCCGATTCGCGGCTTACAACTTTCTGAATCATCCGCTGCCCACGTTTACGGCCGCCAACCAGTCGACACTCACCCTGAACTTCGTCGACGGCAAAATGAACACCCAGAATTTTGGCTATACAGATGCCAAGATCGGCAAACGGATTATTCAGCTGGCCTTCAAGTTCCTGTTCTGAACTCGAGGGCGTCAATCTCACTCGTGCGCACCGGAAACTCAGGAGGGGGGTTTCCGGTGCTTTTTTTATCTCTCTGGCGCAGGATTTGAGCGCGGAAAACCGGGGACGCTCCCCTATTTTTGGTG
>DASQID010000365.1:0-6867 GCA_035631775.1 Acidobacteriota bacterium | reverse complement strand
GTCAAAACAAATCTCGATTTTCTTACCCGCTGGGCGGCGCCCGAGGCCCTCGCGCAGGTTCGTGAGGCAATGAACCTTCCGCATCGCGCGGAGCTGATCGGAAGAAACGCTCAGAGCCTGGTCGAGGTTCGCAACATCCTGATTACCGCGACGAAACCGCTCCTCTCAGTTCAGGCATATTTCCACACCAAAGTGGTTTCCCCGGCAGCCGAGGTTATAGAGGAAGGGGATTTCCTCGCGGTGCTTGCCATCAAGCCGGTCAAGCGTTCCACTCGCTGCCCGCACGGCCTGATCGTGATCGAGTATCGCCAGAGCACATTCCACAACAAATCGGAGGGATCATGAAGGTCTGTTTGTCAACGATCGCGTTGTTTTCGTGGTTGCATACAGCCACGGCCGGAGTACAGCCGCGGACGCAGGTCTGCAACTTTGACGGCAACAATGCCACCAAGGTCTACAAGGTTGTGACGGCACCAGGCGTCGGGACCACGTTTCGCCTTCCCGAAGGATTGAAAATCACCGATTTCGTTGTGGCCGATCCCAAGGACTTCCACGGGGAGTCAAACGGCACGATCGGCATCGTTACACCCTTGGTGCCCAACAAGAGCACTTCGGTCAGCATTTACACGGAGAACGATAAGCTCTTTGTGTTCAACCTCTCCTCAGATCCTGACCCCGCCGGCTACGTGGATCAGCTCGTGGTTGTCGAGTGCACAAATCTCCAGTTCTTCAACCAAAAAGTCCAGGCCGAAGCCCAAAAGGTGGCGAAAGACCAACTCGAGGCGGCAGAAGCAAGCTGCAACACCTCCCTTGAAGAGAAGGCTCGCCAGACCAAGGAGCATCTTCTCTTCTCAATCAATAGCAACTACGAAATCAAGGACCGCTATTTCTCCGTAACCAAGGTCTCCGACGACGGCGTTTTCACCTACATCCAGCTCGCCAAATCTCAGGAGCGCCCTGTGGTTTATTTCGGGGAGAGCAACGATCAGAAGAAGCTGGAACCGGTCAAGTATACCGACGAAGGCGGGTACTACATCGTTCACCGCGTACTGCCTCCGGGAGAGAAGCGCTTCTTTTTAAAGCTTGGAAACCAGATCAGTGAAGTCCGGCGGAGCCGCTAATTAACTCCGCCACGGTTACGGTCATAAGAGGAAGAATCATGGACTCACAAGAAAAAGGGGTAAGGACGGACATTGCTAACGAAGAGGGTCTGTCGACTGCAAAGGGACGGAAGCGTGTCTGGCTTTACGTGGGATTGGGGGCCACCCTATTGGCTGTTGCGACCGCGATTCTGTTCATGATCGTCCGGCGGAACGAAGTGACGCCACAGACAGGAGCCGACCAGGAGCAGCAGAAATATGATGCGGGGCAAAAGGAGCAGGATCGACAAAAGGCCGCACGCCTCCATGATGACACTTTTATCGTCCGTAAAGAGGACGACAACCAGGCACAACTCAATAGCCTTCTCAAGGACCTGGGCATGGGTAAGAGCCCAGCCGCCGAGCTGCCCTCGCCATCAGTCGACCATCAGGCCAAGGCCGATGAAGAGGCGATAGACTTTGTCCTTCGAAACCAGGCATCAAAACCATCACCATCCTCACACTCCTATGAATCTCGGCCGAAACCTGCTCAGCCTGAGACCGCCTCCGCCGATACCGACACGCGCCCGATGTTTGTCTATTCGCGAACCTTCGGCGGAGCAAAGTACGTTGACGCTCAGCAGAAGCAGACCGTTCAGGCGTCTAATGAGCCGTCCAGTGTGTCGGCACCGGCACAAATCGCATCTTCAGAACTTCCGAAGCCGGCCCAATCTGGCGCGCCGGCCACAGAACAGAAAACCACGCTCATTTATAGCAACTATCCGCCGGTCACGATGTACGAAGGGGAGATGTTGGAGGCCGTACTGGTCAATCGCATCATCGCCGATACGGAGCCTTCGCCGGTTGTCTGCAATCTCGCCAAGGACCTTTTCGACCACAACGCCGAGTACGTCGTGCTTCCCGCCAATTCACGCGTTCTCGGTCTTTCCCAGGTGGTCAACTACAAGGGCGCCCACCGGCTGTTTATCAGCTTCAATCGGATCATCTTGCCCAACGGCCCTTCAATCGATCTGCCGCCCAGCCGGAAGGCCCTCAAAGCACTCGATGAGACTGGCGCCCTGGGCGTCGTTTCCAAGGTCGAACGCCATTGGTTCCTGCAATTCGGCACCGCTATCTTCTTTGGCGCTCTTGATGGTCTGGCGGGAGCCGCTCAGCGCAACCGGGATGTCTTCTCGACGAATGCTGTAATCCTGGGCCGCACATCGGAGAACTTCGAACGAATTCTGGAGAACATCATGAGCCAGTACTCCACGATTGTGCCTACGATCCGTGTTGACCAAGGGAAGAAGCTGCTCATTTACCTCTCGGACGACGTTTTGATCACGCCTTACGCAAAGATCAGCGATCGAAGCTATTATGCGAAACGCTAACCATAGGCTGCTTTATCTCCTGTCCGCGCTCTCTGCGCTCGCCATGTTCGTGCCGGCGATTCCGGGTCAAGAGCACGGCAAGGTCGATCCGCGCCAATACCTTGCAGAACTTGCGCGCGTCGGCGCTCGCAAGCCGTTCCTTGTCGACTCGCCGGACGTGTATCTGGAGCCGCGCAGCCTCAATCGTTTCTTTACGGAGCCCATTTATCGGCGTCTGCAGGGCAACGCTTACTTCGGTTATGACTTCGACGAGGGATTCCGCTTCGAAGGAAAGGCCGTTCAAATCGAAGCTCTCATGGATGTAACTCCGGGATCCACTTGCTACACAGCCTACAAGCTGGCCTTGGAGCGTGCGCTTGGTGCATCAGGGCTCGAGGTCAGGCCCGCAGCAACCTGCCAGATCGGCGTCTGCATCGTGGGTGTTGAAACTCGCGAGACGGAAAAAACACTCCCTGGCGTAATGGTCGAGGCTTACCTGCGGAATGTTCAGCAAAAGAAGTCCTTTTTCATCCGCTTCGGCGCGGGCAATCCGCGCGGCGTGGCCGCCGCCATTTGGCTGTCGGCGGAAATGCTCGTGTCTCAACTCGAATCACGATGGAGGTCCGATGAACGCGCGGGCACTCGATAAGGAACTGTTGAAGCTCTCGCTCAGCCCGATCGCCGCCTGGCTCGACGATCCGGAGGTAAGCGACATCCTCGTCTACGGGAGCCGCAACGTCTACGTGCGCCGCCGAGGCCGGGGCTTTGAGAGCGTCAGCGCGGCATGGTTCTCCGACGCGGATCTCATGACCGCGGCCAAAACCGTGGGCCGCCAGATGGCGCGCCGGCTTGACGCAAGAGAGCCAATCCTGGATGCCCGGCTCCCCGATAGGAGCCGCGTGAGCATCGTCGTCGATCCTTGCTACGACCGGGGTGCCTGTATCGCCATCCGAAAGTTTCCCAGGCAGCACTTTACTTGGGATGACCTCCTCTCCTTCGGCTCGATCGACCAGGTCGGAGTGAACATCATTAGGGATCACGTGCGTCTTGGGAAAAACATTCTGATCTCCGGAGGAACGGGCAGCGGCAAAACGACACTCCTCAATTGTCTCTGCTCGCTCATCCCAGCGGACGACATCGTGGTCACCGTCGAGGATGCCCGGGAAATCGCTCTATCCAACGAGCTCTGGGTAGCGCTGGAAACCAAGCGGGCCATGGACAGAGAAGATCGCGATGTCACTCTTCGTGAGCTGGTGCGGACCAGCCTGAGAATGAATCCGCGCTGGATCATCGTCGGTGAAGTGAGGGGGCCGGAGGCCCTGGATCTCATCCGCGCACTCAACACTGGCCACTCCGGGGCCAGCACGATCCACGCCAACTCCAATTACGACGCCTTGCTAGCACTGGAAGCGCTGATACTTCAAGCCGGACTCGACATTCCTGCCCGCGGGATCAAAGAAATGGTCTCTCGCGCCATCCACGTCGTGGTCCAGATGGGCCAGCTTCCCGATCATTCCCGCCGGCTGATGGAAATCTCTGAAGTGGAAGGGCTCGACTACGATCGATCGCCTTCCTTCCCAACCTACAAGCTGCGGAAGCTGTATCAGTTCGACAAGACGCATGGGAGGTTCACAGTCTGTGACGACCACTCCCTGCTTCCGGAAGTGCAGCTCATCGGCAGTTTCCAAATTCCCCAGTATTCGCATCAGTAAAGGAGTTATATGAAACAGCAAAACAAAGCCGTCGCCCACGACCGCGAGCCTGCCGAGGCTCTGGCAGATGCCCTGGAGCAGCGGCAGATTGCCCAGCAGGCGGCAAGCCGGTGGGAAGAAATCCTTCAGAAGACCGGTGACAAATACGCCAAGCGTTATTTTGAGGGGCAAGTAGAACTGTCCAAACTCAGAGCCGCTCATTACGGCGTTGTGGCCAAGTCCTATTTGCAGCCAATCCACGAGCAGGCCGCCACCTCCCCAAAGGTTGAGCATGAAGGCAAGACCAAGACAGCGCCCCGCGAGCCGGTGATTCGGGCGAAGGCCTCCTTGGAGGTCGCATTGGCTGAGAGGGGGAGGAACAAGGCCGTATCGGAGCGTGAAGCGCACCAGACGAGGGCTGCTGCGTACTCGATGCTTGCCGACCACTGCCGAGAACTCGGCATGGAGGGCAGGGCCCATATGTACGAGGCTCGCGCAAGCCTGGAGTCCGCCTCGGCACGAGGTTTTGAAGGCGTCATCAGAGGCTACGACAAGAAGCTCGAAGACCTGGGCGTTCAGACCATGACCTCGAAACAGTCTCCGGACCTGGAGGGGAGCCTGGACCATTTGGAACGTGCGGAGCGAGACCTGGAGAACTACAACAAGTCCCATGCCGAGGCAATGGGTCACTTACGCAAGGAACAGCAAATCGAATCACAAATGCAAAGGCTGGAAGCAGACGCGACCGATCACGCGAGTTCGATTCAACGTTCCCACATCGAGGAAGCGAACTACCAGCGCGATTTGGTAGCAGCCTTGGCCGAGAAAGAAGCTCTTGCTGCTGCCCGGAGCTATCGGAGTTTCCAGGACGGGATTCAGTTCGCTCACAAGGCCTACGAAGCCCTCAGCCTGGCTCTGGCAGGCAACCTGCTTGGGACCATCCGCACTTCTCCAGACAATGACGGTCACGAAAAGCCGGGATTTCAGGATGTGCCGCACGGAGACAACGGTGGTTCCCAAAATCCAGCTCAAGTACTTGCCGATGCCAAATCGCCTGCTGACAGATTCTCCGAGACGTCCGAGTCCGAGCCTCAACCAAGTCCGATGAATTCAAAGCAGCAAACAAACCCCAGCCAACAGTATCGCAGCGTCGCCGTAGGAGCGGTGGTAGGCCAACTGCTGCGGGAATTGGAACGGGGAATGTGAGGGGGATCATCATGCGGTTTTTTCTGCTTAGCGCCTCGATTTTGCATCTTTGCCTCGCTCAGAATCCAGGCAAGTACACCATCGAGTTACTGCGCTCCGAAGATGCTACGAGCTCACCGCTGTTTTCCATCGCCAAAGCAGCTCCGTTCGATGGCGGCCTGAGGCTCTTCATCAACACAAGTCGTCCAGATACTGTAGCCGGCCTCCTGGCCGCTGGCGCTCTTGAGGCCCAGCTTTCGGACCACCAGAGAGAAACTGCTGCAACGGTCTCTCTTTATCTTGGGAAAGCCGTCTGGTGCAGCCAGGACGCCGAGCCAATCTACCTGCGATACGCCGACCCGCTTCCCGATTGCGGTGGAAAACCTCCAGTGAGAGTCGAGTTCTTCTTCGAGGTCCCGGTCACTCTGGGTCCGGGTCGCGACCTGGCGATCGGCCAGGAGCCTGACTTTCTGTGGCTCATAGAGGAACGCTGAGGGACGAAATGCGAACGAGCTTCATTACCTCCTGGGTGTACATCAACGACAACTTCGAGCCCATGGACCGGCTGGCGGTGGTAATCAAACACCAGCAAAGACACGATCTCATTCAGCGCCTGGTTACCGCCGGCCAGCTGGCCGGGCCTCGATATCAAGCCTGGCTCAGATTCCAGAATGCCCTTGGAGGCGACCTCTTTGTCAGCATGAATCCGCTCAAGCCGGATGCACGCTCGAGGACCAAACAGGATATTGCCATGGTCCGGCATCTCTATTTGGATCTCGACCATGACGGAACCAATGCTCTCGCCGGCATCCTCAATGATCCTCGACTGCCCAGACCGTCCTATGTTCTGAACACGTCACCGGGAAAGCACCAGGTTATCTGGAAGGTATCCGGCTTCACTCCGGAACAAGCAGAGGGGGTGCAACGGGCGATGGTGTCGGCCCATGGCGCCGACCGGGCCGCCACCGACGTAACACGCGTCCTTCGGATCCCGGGGTATTACAACCGAAAATACGATCCACCCTGCGTGGTTACCGCAGAGAAACTCTCCGATGGAGTCAACTTTCCCTCAGACTTCCGAATCGAACCCCAGGTTGAAGGGCTTCAATACTCCAGATCGACGGCCGATTCCAGGGCGCGAGTGCGACCGGGACCGGCCAGCCAGTCCGAACGAGACTGGGCCGAGACGCTCAGCCGGCTGGAGCAAGGTGAGAATCCGGCCGCTGTTCAGGTCTGGCTGAGACAGAAGCGGCAGGACAAACCCAACCCAGAATTCTATGCCGCCTTGACCGTAAGGAAGGCAGTTGTCGAACTCGAGCGCCGCCGGTCGGCAGGCTCAGCGTTCGAGCCCTGCTAACCAAGAGAATAGACATGGAGGAGGATCGCTATGGAAAAGGAAGAGAAGAAACACTTCATTACCGGGAACAGCTTCAGCGTAAAAGATCAGCTCAAGGAACTGGGCTGCAGATGGGACGCCGAATCAGGCTTGTGGTATCACTCCGATTCGAAGATTGCAGCGAAGTGCCAGGAGTTGGTTCCCGC
>DASQID010000364.1:0-3899 GCA_035631775.1 Acidobacteriota bacterium | reverse complement strand
GATCACCTTTCCCGTCATGTGGGGATGTATGGAGCAGAAGTAATCGTAGGCGCCCGCGGTCTTGAAGGTATAGGTGAACCGGTCGCCGGTATCCAGTATGCCTGACTTGAACTTCTTGTCGACTTCAACGACATTGTGCGGCACATCGTCCTGGTTGATCCAGGTTACCGTCGCGCCCACTTGAACCGTGAGCGTGGCCGGAGAGAAGTTGAAGTTATCGATCTTCACGGGCTCAGGATCTGGGGTCTTGACCGCTGGCCTGCCGGGCGCCGAGATTGTCACCAGCAAAGTGACACAAAGGTAGAGTGCTGACTTTCGCATTTCTGTTCCTCCCATTAATAGGTGTGAATGGCTATGAGCCGGACAGAGTGGAGTCGATGACTGCCAAGGCCCGGTTTCCCTGGACATAGTTGACACTGGTGAGCCCGAGCAGGTTCCGCAGCTCTTCCGAGGGTACCTTCATCGGCCCCGGAGAGCCGGCGGTTCCCGGCTGCGGCTGGGGAAATGCAGTCGACATCGCGGTATGGAAGGTGACGTTGCCCTCCACCTTCTGCATCGTTTGGTGAATATGACCATTCAATACCGTCACCGAGCCGAAACGTTTGAGATAGGCCAGCGCCTGCGCGGAATCTTCGGTGCCCCAACCCCACTCAGGGTAGATTGTCCAGAGAGGAATGTGGGCAAAGACAACGATCGGTGTGCTGCTCTGCAATCCTGCCAGGTTGTCCTCCAGCCATTCGAGCTGGTCATGGCCGAGCATGCCGAGACCGCCGGGTTTGAAATTGAGCACATTGACAAGTCCAATAAAGCGGACTCCTTTGTGGTCGAAGCTGTACCAGCCCTCGCCCTTTGTCTGCTTCCCGTAGCGATCGAGGAAGCTCGCGCCGTCGTCGGTCATCACGTCGTGCTCTCCGGGGACGAAAAAGATCTGGTTCGCTCTCAGGCCCTTGAGCGCCTGATCGAGCGTGTCGAATTCCGAAGGCTTTGAGAGATGGCTGAGATCGCCGGTATGGATGATGAAGTCCGGCGGTTCAGGAATGGCGTTAATCAGCTCGATTGCCACCTGCAAGGTAGCGGTAACGTCCTTGTTCGCCTCTTTGCTGAACCCGATGTGGGTGTCGCTGATTTGGGCGAATGTAAAGTCTGCCCCGCCGGCCTTCATTCCAGCCTTCTGCATCCCTCGACCTTCCTGACCTCGGACAATCCTCGAGCTCAGGATCCCGCCGCGGACGGTATATAAAACACCGGTCCCCACCCAAGCCATGCAGCTGAGGAATCCGCGGCGGTCAATGCCATCCGCGTGGTGATCATGATTGATTCGGTTTTTCATTCGGTGACTCCTTTCCCGTTAGTCGTTTCTCGGTGTTCCCACACACGACTACCGAGACCTCTTTCGGGCGGAAATATTCCTGAGGTGGCCGGGAATTTTGCTGCGGGAATAAAAATCCTGCAGGAGGAGTCTGCACACGAATGGATTTACGATTAACGATTTTCTCAAGATCGCAAGATATCTTCGATCAAAAGGACCTTGCCACTGTTAGAAGTAGCATGAACAGGAGAGAATTCAGCAATCGGACGAAGAGGTTTGGTCTGCGAATCTTCAGACTTGTTTCACAATTGCCTCACGCAGCAACAAACTGTGTTATCGCGAAACAACTTCTGGCTTCCGGAACAACAGTTGGAGCCAACTACCGTGCCGCATGCAGGGCTCGATCCCGTGCCGATTTCATTGGTAAATTGAAGATCGCAGAAGAGGAGTGGGATGAATCCCTATACTGGCTGGAGTTAATGACAGAGGGTGGAATACTAAGGACCGAGGGCGTTGCCAGCCTCGTTAAAGAAGGGGAGGAAATCCTTTCTCTCCTGGTAGCATCGATAAAAACAGCTCGCCGGGGCCTCTAAATCGCAACTCGTCAATCTTAAATCGTAAATCTTAGAATCCCGGCGGCTGCTCACTTGCCACGCCGAAGGCGCGTTCCAGCGCGAGTCCAGCTCGTCCGAGCGTGCCTTCGTCGAAGAGCCTCGCAATGAGAGTGATGCCGTGGGGCACGCGCCGGGGCGGCGAGAACTTCGGCAAGGGCCTGGAGGGGTCCGGTGCCCAATCGCTGCGCGCCTCCGACGCCTCGACGAACCCCGCACGAAGCGTGAGCGAGGGGTGCCCGGTGAAGTTGGAGATGGTGAGCATCTCGTCGCGCAGTGAGGGTACGAGAAGCAGATCTACCTGCGAAAAAACACGAGCCATTTCCGCGGCCACCTTGCGCCGAAAGCGATCAGCCTGAACAAAATCGACGGCAGAAAGGAACCGGGCCTGGCGGAAGAGGTTGGGCCAGGCGTCGGGAACCTGCGCCCTGAGCTGATCCACTCCATGGCTGAGCGTGAGTTCCTCGAACGCAGCGGCGCTCTCGGCGAATAGGATGAGGTTGAGCGAGCCGTAGGGCCAATCCGGAATGGCCACCTGGACAGGGATCATCCCTATTTTCCTGGCAGCCTCCAAGGCAGCCCGGTCCACGTCGGTAGCGGGGCTTTCCTTCATCCAGCCGGGGAAGTAGCCTATGTGCAGTCCCTGGACTGACGCACCCGAGTCAAAATCCAGCCTGCTGGGGACGGTTGAGATATCTCCGGCATCGGGCCCGCTGATGGCGTGGAGCACCAGCATCGCGTCCTCGACGCTGCGTGTCATGGGGCCGAGCTTGTCGAGCGACCAGCAGAGCGTCATCGCGCCGGTGCGGGGCACACGGCCGTAGGTGGGCCGCAGGCCGGTAATTCCGCACCGCATGGATGGACTTACGATGCTGCCTTCCGTCTCGCTGCCGATGGCAAAACCGACCAGTCCCGCCGCTGTTGCAGCACCGGGACCCGCGCTGGAGCCCGACGCTCCTTCCTCGAGCAGCCACGGATTCATGGTCTGCCCGCCGAACCAGATATCGTTGAGTGCCAGCGCACCGAGGCTCAGCTTGGCAACAAGAACTGCACCCGCCTCTTGGAGACGTTTCACTACCGCCGCGTCCTCCACGGGTATGCGGTTCCTGAACGGCTCCGCACCGTACGTGGTGGGGATGCCGGCGGTATCGACAAGGTCCTTGGCTCCCCACGGAATGCCATGCAATGGACCGCGGTACTTCCCCGCGGCGATCTCCTCGTCGGCCTTTTTTGCCTGCGCGAGTGCGGGCTCGCGCGTAAGTGTGATGATACAGTGCAGCCTGGGATCGAAACGCTCCAATCGCTCCAGATAGATGCGGGTCAACCGCTCTGAACTGAGCATCCTCCCCTCGATCCAGCGCGAGAGCTGCGTCAGAGGAGCGAAGGCGATGTCCCTGTCGTTGGCAGGCAGAGGCCCCGGCTTGGTCGTGCTTCGAACGAATCGGTTGGTGTCGGGGCCTGCCTTCTGTCCGGGCAGCACCGACTCCCAGCGTGACAAGGGCGCAAGTGTGGGTTCCAACGCCAGCCTGCGTGGTCCGGTGCGCCGCTCGTAGAGTGCCGCCATTGTACGGCGCCAGCTCTCTGCCGCTACTGCGCGTTCGGAATCGCTTAGCTCCATCCGCACAAGCTTCTCCGCTTCCGCGAAGGTCGAAGGCGAGACCTCGGGGCCGACTGAGGGAGAAGTACCGAAGGCCGGAGGTGCTCCGGGGGGCAGATCGGCGGGCTTCCGGGATTTGCACGCCGCAGCCGTGCCAAGCACAGCGAGAGAAGCTTGTGTAATGAACTTCCTGCGCGATTTCGACATATCCCCTCCGAACCGCCTCGTAGCCAAGGTTCAAGCCCGAACTTCAGATAGGTTGGAGTATACAGCAGGCGGATCTAGAGTCTCACCGGCAAGAAAGAGGCAACGATCAATGACAACTTCACATCTTCATCTGAAAGAAGAGTCCTGTGGCGGCGGTCATCAGACCGGCGCGTGG
>DASQID010000363.1:0-2990 GCA_035631775.1 Acidobacteriota bacterium | reverse complement strand
TTCCAAAGACGGCAAACCGTTGGGTCACACGGGCGAACGCCCGCTGCCGCCTGTCGACAGCAGAAGAATGATCCGGTATGTTGCGGCGCTACCACTCACCGACCTGACGGAGGGGAACTACGACGTCGAGGTAGTCGTGCGTCAGGGGACTGCCGCCGTCAGCGGACGCACTGCTTTTGCGATCCAATGAGATCTCTTGCGTTTTTGATGATAATCGCCAACTGCCTCCTGTGGCAGGGTGAAACCGAGACTCTGAGCGGTCTGGTTCTCGTCAATGACCACCGCCCCGGTGATCTCGCTCCGCTCATCGAGATCGAACTCACATTCCTGGACCGCCAGGAGCAAAACTTCAAGACCACGGTGAGTTCTGATGGGGAGTATCGCTTCGGTGCGCTCAGGCCCGGCAGTTTTGAGATCACCGCCCGCGCCCCCGGTTACAAGACCGTCAAGCTGAGGGTTGACCTCGTGCGGGGCAGCCGCACGCGAGGAACCACCAGGCTCGTCCTGCTGCCCGAGATACCCCCTCCGGCCTCGGGTCGGATGAAACAGGGCGGCGTCGTAAGTAGAAATGAACTGCATGCTCCCAAGGAAGCGCGCAAGGAGGTCGAAAGGGCGGAGAAGGATCTGGAAGCGGGGCATCTGGAGGCAGCCTCAAGTTGTCTGGCAGAGGCATTACGCATCTATCCGGAATATGCCCGGGCGCATTTTCTGAGGGGGCGGCTGTTCGAAAAACAGTCGAAACTCACTCTGGCGGTTCAAAGCTATGAGATGGCGATCCGGGAGGATGCCGATTACTTTCCCGCATACGCAGAACTGTCCGAGATATTCCGCACTGCCTCGGATTACGGTGAGTTGCGAAGCATCGCGGATCGATGGAAAGAGGTCCAGCCGCTGGACTGCACTCCCTATTACTATTCCGCACTCGCGTATTTCGAAGCCGGCGAGTTTCGCTCAGCCCTGCGGGATGCAAACATGGCCAAGCATTTTCCACACCCCAATCTTCCTCACGTGAACCTCCTTCTTGCCAATTGCCATCTCAAGCTGCACGATCCCAGAGCGGCGGCACAGGAACTGCAGGAATTTCTGATGTTGCGGCCCGATGATCCGCTTGCACATCAGGCAAGGGAAACACTGGCCACGATCAAACGACTACTGGCTCCGTGATGGCGACGCCTGAGCATTTCGATGTAAACTTGGGCTGGAGATCCTTTGCGGAGCTCACCGTAACTGAGGGTTGGTGGTGGCTTCCGAAATGCAAGGACAGGCAGTGAAATTCGACTGCGATGCAGGGTGATGGCTAGAACTGAGCGGAATTTTTTTCGGAGCCACTCTCTGTTCTTTCAGAAGCCCCACCGCTAAGACGCGGAAAATTCAGAGATCCTCAAAGCGTATGCGCAGTCCGCTGCTCGCCGTTCAGTCTGTTTATCTTCTCCTCCTGGCCGTGGCTTCTCCATCCCCCCAGGTAGTCGATCCGCATTTTGCACGCGGCATCGAGCTTCAAAACGCCGGCAGACTCGAGGAAGCGATCCGGGAGTATGAACTTTCTCTGAAGTCCGGGCCGCGGTTTCCGGTTCTTGCCAACCTGGGCGCGGTCTTTGCGCGACTGGGAAGGTACGAAGATGCCATCGCTCGTTACGAAGAAGCCCTCAGGCTGGCACCCGGACAACCGTCGGTCACGCTCAATCTTGGACTGGCTTACTACAAGACGGGTGACTTGAATAGGGCGGCGGACCTATTTGGAGAGGTCCTGAAATCAGAGCCGGACAACCTGCGGGTTCGGATACTCCTTGCTGACTCCCAATTTCAGCTGGGCCGGTATAAGGAGGCCATCAGCGAATTGGAGCCTGTCGCAGACAAACATTCCGATGACCTATCGATTGCCTATCTGTTGGGTAACGCATATCTGCGTGATCATCAAGACCAAAGGGGCCAGCGTTTCCTGGAGCGCATCCTGCGTAACGGTGATTCGGCTGAGGCGCATCTGATGATGGGAACTGCTATGTCAGGGGTCTACCGAAATAAGGAAGCAATCGCGGAGTTCGAGCGTGCGATACAAATCAATCCAAAACTCCCCATGGTCCACACCTTGCTCGCAACGGAGATCATGCGCACCAACGACCTCGAGAGGGCGCAGAGGGAATACGAAGCCGAATTGACTGTCAATCCCAACGACTACTCGGCCAACTTCTATCTAGGGTATCTCCACAGGCGCAAGCGCGAATACGAGGGTGCCTCCGGCTATCTGCAAAAAGCATTGAAACTGCGTCCCGGTAACGGAGCGGCCCTCTACCAGATCAGCCTGATTCATTATCTGAAAGGTGAACTTGATCAAGCCCAGCGCATACTGGAAGGCGTTATACAAAACGATTCCGAGTACACTGATGCGTATGTGATCCTGGCCCGTGTCTATTACAGGAAAGGGATGACGGCGCAGGGAGAGGCCGCGCAAAGGACGGCCGATGAACTCCGTGCCAAGGAACAGGAAACCAAGGAGGGTGGCTCAGGTAAACGTGGATCCGAGTTCGATGTGGACAAGAGACCGGTGGCTCCCCCGCCTCAATAGGAAGAGTCCGGCTATAGCGGCCGCGCCTTTCCTTGGTTTGCTGTGCGGGGGGTCATTAGACCCCCCCGGTCTGATGGCCGGCGCCACAGGACTTTTTTCTTCAGCCCAAATGTGAAGTTATTTTTGCGCGAGCCTTTATTTTGCCTATGACGTTATTCAAGAGATTCCCGACTTTCCTGATAATCATGCTGGGTTTCGCCCTAGGCGGCGCGGAAGGCTACTTTCGGCAGAAAAGCGGCACTCCTGCTCGCAAGCAGGCAGTCAACCCGGCGGACTTCGAGAAGTTGAAAGCCCAGGCTGAAGCCGCCCGGGACACGGACCAGATCCCTGAGGCTATCGCGCTCTACAGGAAACTGGTTGCACTCCGGCCGGACTGGGCAGAGGGCTGGTGGCATATCGGAGCGTTGCACTATGACCGGGACCAGTT
>DASQID010000362.1:0-5219 GCA_035631775.1 Acidobacteriota bacterium | reverse complement strand
GCTGCTGGCCCCCAGGCCCGCTGGCGAGGCGCGAGCGACGAGCTATACCCGGGGTGGTATGTGAGGAGCGAGCAACAAAGCCAGCGGGCCTGCGGGCCGCAGCCTGAAAGGGCGCGACGGTGCTCGCGCCAAAATGTGAATTTATTCTTGCGCCAGCCCTTAAATACTCATCTTCATTTTGGAGTCTGCTCACCCGGCGGCGCGCCGTGGGCGCAAAATGAAATTTTCAAGACCTGACACCATTTATCAGGAGAGCTGCGATGCCACGTAAGAAACCGGTTCGCAGGAAAAAGGTTGCACCGGGCTCGGCAGGTCTGGGTGCCACGGAAACGAAGGTCGCCGCGGGGCCGGAGTTGCGGCAGCTCTCCGAATCCGTGGAGGCTGACGGCGGCGCTGTGCTGGCAAGTTACCGCGAGCCCGTCGGAGGGAAGCCCCTCCTGCTTGTGGCTCTTCCGGTTGAACGTGTACAACCGACCCCATACCAGCGCGATGCCTCCGAGACACATGTGAAGCGGCTGATGGGTGTCGTCGAGAAGCTCGGCTGTTATCTCGATCCCATCATCGCCATCCGGGAGGAAGGTGCGTACTGGACTCCAAACGGAAATCACCGCTTGCAGGCTTTGAAGAAACTGGGCGTCAAGAGCGTCATCGCACTCCTGATCCCCGAAACCGCGCTGGCCTTCCAGATTCTAGCGCTCAACACCGAAAAGGCCCACAATCTGAGGGAGAAATCGCTCGAGGTCATACGCATGGCACGCGCTCTGGCGCAGAAAAGCAGCAAGAAAGAAACAGAGTATGCCTTCGAATTCGAGGAAGCCTGTCTACTTACCCTTGGATTTTGCTACGAGAAGCGCCCCCGCTTCGGCGGCGGTGCCTACCAACCTGTCCTGCGCAGGATAGATGACTTTATCGACTTCCCTATTGCGAAGGCATTCCCCGAACGTGAAAAGCGCGCCGAGAGCCTGCTCGAGTTGGACGAGGCCGTTGCCTCTGTCGTCGAAAAGCTGAAAGAGCGTGGCCTGACCAGCCCTTATCTGAGGCCGTACGTGGTCGCGCGCATAAATCCCACGAGATTTTCAAAGGCCGCTTCCTTCGATTTCGAGGAGGTGGTCGGCAAGATGATCGCCGCTGCGAGGCGCTTCAACGTTGACAAGGTTCGGCAGGAGGATCTGGCCCGTGTGGGAGGTCCCCCCGTACCGGAAGAATAGCGCAATTCTGCGTTTCAGCGCGTCTTCGCGCCACTGCGTTGTCTTCCTAAAGACCCATCCCAGGTGATAAGATTGCTGTCCGGCTCACTGGAGGAAATGACGATGGGCAAGGGAGATCTCCGAACCAGGAGAGGCAAGATTTGCCGGGGCACCTTCGGAAAAACGCGTCCGCGAAAAAAGAAGGTCGCAAAGAAATCGTCTTAACCCGGATAATCCATGATGAAGAGCAACTGTGCACTGGCTCTGAACGGGCCTTGCATAGCTCCTGTGCGGACGGGTCCCGTCCGGGTCAGGATGAGGGCCAAGGCACGTGAATTATTCTCGCCTTGACGTTGTGTGTATGCCTTCTGGCGCACGCCTGTCTCAGGTTGTTGCTGCGACGCATCACTGACCCGTCGCCATAGGAAGCCCTTAGAAACCGCCTCAGAATTCTCTTTTTTGACCCAGCCCAAAGATGTTAGAGTCACACCCCTGTATTGCCTTTACGAATTAACTTCGCGCTTATCAATCCGTAGTCGGCCGTAATCGGAGATCCCTATCGGAGGAAGAGTGATAATGCATCGATATCGCGTGACTATTCTGCTGGTAGCCATTCTCAGTACGCTTGCCGCGGCCACTGCCTGGCCGCAGGGATTCGGCCTTTACGAGCAAAGCCCTTGTGCCATGGGCCGAGGCGGAGCGGGTGTGGCCGCGCCTTGTCCTGATGCCTCGAGCGTGTTCTTTAATCCGGCAGGCTTGTCCTTCACCACCACCCAAGTCGGGCTTGGCGGAGCAGTAGTCGGCCCGCGGGGGCATTTTACGGACAGCGCCACTTCACAGATAAGCACACTGAACGACCATTGGTATCCGGTGCCAAACGTCTACTTCTCGACGCCTCTTGCCAAGCGCTTCGCGTTTGGGATAGGGGTGTTTGCTCCCTATGGTCTGACGACGGACTGGCCGGTGACCTCTGAGGGACGCTACCTCGGATACAAGAGCCTTGTGCAGGCGGTTTACCTCCAGCCGACACTGGCTCTCAAGTTCAGCGACAAGTTTTCTGTGGGCGCCGGTGTCGACGTCACCTACCTGAATGTGCAGTTGAGACAGCGCGTGGACCTGGCGACGCAACTGCTGCCGGCGCTGCCCGGTGTTCCTCCGGGCACGACCTTTCAAGCACTTGGTGTCAAACTGGGAACCGACTTCGCAGATCTCGACCTGAAGGGTCACGTGTGGCATCCGGGCTACCACCTAGGTATTCTCATAAAACCCAGCGAGCACTTCTCAATCGGCGCGCGCTACCTCTCAGGTCAGGAAGTGGACCTGAATGACGGAACGATCGAGACCACTCAGATCAGCGTGCCGTATAGTCTGCCCTTCGCCATCCCCGGAGTTCCTGCCGGAACCCCTCTTGACGTGCTGCTCAAACCGCAGTTTGCTCCCGGTCAACCCCTTGGCAATCAAAAGGCAAGCACCCGCCTTCCACTGCCCGCCCAGTTTGTCGTCGGCACTGCCCTCCAGATAGTCCCCAAGGTAAAGCTGCTCCTGGATTACCAATTCACGCGTTGGAGCATGTTTGACCAACTGCCCGTCAATGGCCAGTTTCTGAAGAGTGTCGTTATCGAAAGCTACAGGGATACCCATGGAGCGCGCCTCGGCACCGAGATCGCCTTGAGTGACAAGAGCGTTCTTCGGGCCGGCACGGACTTGCACACGGCGGCTGCGCCTGATCAAACCGTCACTCCCAACCTCCCTGAGGGTTGGCGGCAGGAATATGCCGTTGGCTTCGGCAGGCAGCTGTGGGAGAGGTTGCGCTTCGATTTTGCCTACATGCGCCTGGTGCAGCCGGACCGAGCGGGCCGGACAACCAATGCAGGTAAGGCTGCGCCGACCGCGGCAGACAATAACGGCACGTACCGCTTCGGCGCAAACCTCCTGGGGGCGTCACTGTCGCTCAAGTTCTAGGATAGTTTCTTTCGCGAAATTCCTTTGTCCCGCAAAAAGCGCCCCGAAGGCGTGAGGATTTATGATTGACGATTTACGAATGACGATTAAAAGTCCGGCAGGTCTCTCAATCGTCAATCGTAAGTCGTCAATCGCCAATTTTTGCGCCCGGGTCACTCCGGAACACGTCGCGGAGATCGTTCGTAAACTCGATCATTCTTGACGATCCTGGAGGGGTCCCAGCTTGCATTCACGGATTTTACGAGAAGCATTGAATCGGGAGTGATGGCGTTGAATCGTACTCCGAAATGGTAAATTCTCTCCAGGCTGAAATTGCCTTTGTAGGACCGGACAACCTGACCATTGAATGAAACGGTCTTGGCAAGAGCCGGCAGTTTGAGGCTTATCAGGATAGGTGTTCCTTTGGGGGGGTCGAAGTTCGAGGAAACCAGCGCCCCTGTCAAAGAGACGCTGAGCAGATATCCACTGTAATCGGATCCACCGCATCGGACCTCACATGCCAGACAGGTCCGCAGTCGGGAATTGATTCGCTGTTCCTGCATTCCGCAGCCCTTTTTTGCCACTTCGCCGTCTCCCCTCTCCATACTCATCGGACTCTCGATACCTACCGTTAGGTTTTGACCCCATCCGCCCGCCAACCACACACCGCTCGACGTACTTTGAGTCATTGCAGTTGGGCTTTGATAGCCCGTCGTAAGACGGCGCGGACTGCGCCAGGAATCTCCTGGACCACGATTTGTGGTGGCCATTCAGGAGCTCGCGCTCCCCATCCTTGAAGCCCGCCCCGGCAAGAAGGTCGTTTATCAGAACGAGGAGGCTCGAAAATCGGGTAAGGGCAATTAGCGAGGTCACGCGAGATAGAATCGTCGAGTACGCGTGAAAGTCGTCAATCGTCAATTCTTGCGCCCACGGATACTTGTTCTGCCCCTCTGGGGCCTGACCTGAGGCGCGATTCGTGGAATCTCACGACAGAAATTAGTCACGTTTCAGGCTGAACTTGCCGCGCTGGGTGCGAATTACGAGGTCCGGGCCGCCGCCGTTGATAGTTCCTTCTATCCGGTCGCGATTCATGACCTGCATTGTGAGTGGCAGGTCTCTATGAAACTGCTCGCGCCGGCCCGTGCTCGCATGGACGGAAAGTCCCTGGGACGGAGGAATGCGCAGTTCAATGTTGCCTCTTTGAGTGTCAATTCGGGAGTTGCCGTCGATCTGAACGTTGTCAAAGGTCATGTCGGTCCTGTCACCCTCGACATCGAGGCTTCCTCGCAGGCCGGAGATCGAGGCGCTTCCTCTGTCCATCTTAAGCCTCAGCTTACCGGCCAGATTTCTAGTTTCCAGCTTCGTACGGTCGGTCTCGAAGTCCATATTTCCATCAATGCCATAGACAGAGACATCCGAACGGTCTCCATCGAGTCGAAGTTGGAGACTGTGCGGAGCGTGGATCTCGAGATTGACATGTGGCAAGGACCTGGAGTGGCTCGTTCCATGAACCCTGTAGGGTACATCGTCGAAATTTGTCTCGATCGAAAGCGACCGGGCATCACCGGTAACTTCGATTCGCGTTGCTTCCACCGCCTGCCTTGCGTAGTCCTCACTGACGTTCTGCTGGGGCTCGATGCGGGCAAACACTTCAACCTGGTTTTGGTCCCAGGATTCGAGCCGGAGCGTGCTGTGGTCAATCTTAAGAATAAGACGGCCTCCGGAGTCGAACTGTGCCGCCTTTCTGAACTCCTTGACTTGGGCTCCAAAGACTGAGACAGGCAGCACGATGCTTACAGCCAGGACAACTGCCAACGGTCGAATACCTCGATATCTTTCCCAGACGCTCATGTATCTGTACCTCCGAGTCTATTAACGCAGGTCTCGTCAATAGTGTTCCGGCAGGAAATCTCCTAAGGGGGTCGGAATTCGAGCGAGCTGTAGTTTGTGGACGGGTGACTGGCGTCCCCAACGGGATTCGAACCCGTGTTACCGCATTGAAAGCGCGATGTCCTAGGCCGACTAGACGATGGGGACGCGGTAAATCAGCACTACACTCCAGGCCTTAAACCCATGCGGCCAGCCTGGAAA
>DASQID010000361.1:0-9324 GCA_035631775.1 Acidobacteriota bacterium | reverse complement strand
TGTGCTCTACGGAATTGCCGGGTTGAAAGTGCACGCAAAAATCGCGCTGGTGGTGAGACGCGAGCCCGACGGAATCCGCCGTTACGTGCATCTTGGCACCGGGAACTACAATGAGCGTACCGCACGCCTGTATACGGATTTCGGGCTTCTGACTGCCGCCGAGGAATTCGGCAGCGACGCTTCCGGATTTTTTAATACCATCACAGGCTATTCGGAACCGCCCGTGTTCAACCGTCTTGTGATGGCGCCGGCAGGCCTGCGCGATAAAATCCTCGCGCTGATACGGAGGGAGGCGGACTGGGCGCGCTCGGGCCAGAATTCGGGCATACTCGCTAAAATGAACTCCCTTGTCGATCCCCTGATTATTCAGGAGCTTTACGCTGCCGCCGAAGCCGGCGTGCCAATACAATTGAACGTACGAGGAATTTGCTGTCTGCGCCCTGGAGTCCCCAATCTCAGCGAACGAATCCGAGTCGTTTCCATCGTGGATCGCTACCTCGAACATAGCCGCGCATTCGTGTTCCGCAACGGAGGGACCACGGAAGTCTACCTTTCCAGCGCGGATTGGATGCCGCGCAACCTCGACCGCAGGGTCGAGCTCATGTTTCCGATTCTGCGGGTGCCGCTTCAAGAGAAGATCATCGAGGCGCTGGAGGCCCAGTTTGCCGATAACCAGAGGGCTCGCCTGCTGAAGCCGGACGGTTCCTACGAGCGGATCTCCCAGGGACGCTCGGAGTCGCTGCGCGCCCAGGAACACCTGTATGCCCGCACGCTTCAGGAGCGGGACCGTGTTCGCTCGATCGCTCCGATGCGCTATGCTCCGATCGAAGGGAAGAAGTAGGCGGTGCGGCCTTGGGTCCTGAGAATTTAACTGCCACCCGGGGTGGACTCACACAGTTTGACATTTATAGACATGGACCGGGTTCATGTGCTGGGGTCCACCGGGCAATCAATTTCGGCCAAAATGGAATTTTCATGAACTGACACCACTGTCCTGATTGAGATATGCAGTGAGAAATTTCCGCAGGCTGTCTCTGGCTAAAGCCGCCCTCCTGCGCCATTCTCCGTAGCGCTGGAACCACCTTCGTGCAGACACGACCTTCCTGGCGCGCCCGAGCGCTGTCAAGTCAGGCGCATAAGTGAACGGTGCGAGGAATGTGTCGTCAACATCATCGCTCACGCTGCGGACACAGCTGAGTGGGATTCCCTCAGTCGCGGCCACACGGGCGAGAGCGGCAGTTTCCATGTCGATGATCCCGGCACCGAAGCGGTCATTCAGGAAGTGCTTCTGACCGGGCTCGCCGATGATGTGTGCGGAGGTCAAGCCATCGCAGAGGCACGCGGGGACGCCCGTGGCTCGAGCAATCTCCAGAAGACGGCTGCCGTGGACAAGCTCCCAACCTTGGCCTGCCGTGGCTTCCTCGAGAGGCACAGGAATCCCTTCAGCGCCCCCGAGGATCGAGACTCGACGGATTATAGCAAGCGTGCCCACCTTGAGTTCCTGGCTTAGAGCGCCGGCATAGCCGATTACCAGAATCTCAGCCGGCCTGAAAGAACCCAGAAGCTTCTCGAGTGACACGGCGGAGCGGTGAGGGCCCATGCCCGTCCTCACAAAATGAATCGTTTTCCCCGTATGCACGGCGGTCCATGCTCGGACGCCGGCACGCACCATCCGAGTCCTGTCCGAGCAGAGAGAGAGGGCAACCGCGAGTTCCTCCATGAGTGCTGCTGCTATTAGTTGCATTGCCGCAAGAATACACCACACCCAAAAGACAGCTTTACACTATTCGCATAGCCGCTACCAAAGGCGCCAAGAAGGTCTTGTATCCTTGTCGAGGTGGCGAGGATTCTAAGGCTTGCGGTACGAGGAGATCGAATCACTAATTGGTTGGTATCTCGGCCGGGAAATGCAGTTTTTTCGAAACCTAGGCCATTCGGATTCATCCAATTATTTGGCTTCGTTAGGGATGGGCCTTGATCGCTCTGGGTGCATCGGCTATATTCAGCGACGATGAAAAGGACTCTGATTCTGACTTTTTCAATAATTATCATATCGAGTGCAGGTGCAGCACTTTTCTGGTCAGCTTCTTCTCGCGCACAGATGGTCCGGCTCGCCTCGGTCGAAATGGCTCCTCTGCAGAGTAGTGTCGACACGAATGGGAAGGTGGAAGCGGATCGGGTCTTCGAGCTTCGCTCTCCCGTATCGGGATTCTGCTCTTTTCTCGAGATCCATGAAGGGGACAGGTTGAAGACCGGGCAAGCCGTAGCACGGATCGACGATGCTTCATTGGCCTCGAACATGGCTGCGGCTCGAGCCGAGTTGGAGGCCGCGCAGGTAGACCTGAGAAACATCAGGCGCGGTCCGGCTCCGGAGGAACTAAATCAAGCTGAAGCCGACGTAGCGCGGAACAGCCTGGAGCTCGACAACGCCCGGAAGACCCTGGAAACCAACGAATGGCTGCTCCAGCGCCAGGCGATCGCCAGGTCGGAGGTGGATCAAGGCCGGCGCCAGGTAGATCTCCTGAAGCAGGCGCTGAGCGCTGCCATAACCCGTCGGGACGATATAAAGAAGAGATACGATGAAGTGGATCGCCAGCGTGCAAGCCTGCGGGTCGAGGCAGCTAGCGCCAGGTTGAAGTACCTGGAGGATAATTCAGCCCGCTCGATATTGCGTGCACCGGTTGGCGGCACGATCTACCATTTCGCCGTGAAGGCCGGGGCGTACGTCAACACAGGCGACCTCGTGGGCCTATTTGCCGATCTTTCGCATCTCCGTGTGCGTGCATTCGTGGATGAGCCGGATTTGGGTCGCATATCCGTCGGCGAGCAAGTCATTATTCAGTGGGATGCCCACCCCAAGGAGAGTTGGAAGGGGATTGTTCGTTTCATCCCGCCTGAGGTTGTTGCCCACGGCAGTCGCTCGGTGGCCGAGGTTCTCTGCGACATCGAAAGCCGGGAAGGGTCGCTGATCCCCAACGTGAACGTCGATGTGGAGATACTGACCACTCCGGGCCCGAAGGTATTGTCGCTGCCGCGCGACGCGGTGTTCCCAGATGGAAACGAGTATTTCATCTGGCTTATGCGCGACGGCCGGGCCGAGAAGCGGACGGTGCAGACGGGGCGAAGCACCATAACACGCATCGAGATAACCGGCGGGATTTCCCAGGGAGACAAGGTCATCATTCCCGGGGGAGCTGCAATCATCGAGGGAATGAGAGTCCAGGTTCCCAACGAATGAAGGCTTACTCACTCCTCCTCCTGCTCATAATCAGCCCTCATCCACTCGCCGCTGCTGCCGACGGTCTGGATCAAGCCATACAACTGTATCAGCACGGCCGGTTCTACCAGGCAGCGGACCTCCTGTCCCGGATGGTTCCATCCTCCGGCACCGACGCAGAGCTGAGGTTATGGTTTGGAAAAGCCCTGCTCAAGACCCACAAGTGGGACGAGGCCGTTCACCAGATGGAAAAAGCCGTGGAGTTGAAACCCAACGAGGCCGTCTACTACCTTTGGCTCGGCCGTGCTTTCGGCGGCAGAGCCTCTCATTCCACCTTCTTCACCGCGCCCGGCTGGGCTAAGAAGGTATTCAAGTCTTTTGAAACAGCGGAACGCCTTGCTCCCGAGAATCTGGACGTGCGTTTTGACCTGATGAGTTACTACCTTAATGCGCCGGCCTTCCTCGGGGGCGGAAGGGACAAGGCGCTGGCCGAGGCCGAGGCAATCGGAAAGGTGAGTCCGAGCGCCGGTTGCACCGCCCGCTCGCTTATTTTCGAGAAAGAGAAAGTCTGGGATCAAGCTCGGGCCGAGCTGCTCAAGGCTACCACGATGTCCCCCCGCGATGTGAACGCCCTCCTGGATTTGGCGGATTTCCTGCTGCGAAGACGGGAATATCCGGAGGCCGAAGCTAAGGCCCGCAAGGCGCTCCGTTTTAATGCCAGTCTGCCCCGGGCGAAACTGATCCTTGCGGCCGCACAAATCCGCCTGGGTGAAGACCTTGCCGAGGCGGAAAGTACTCTGGAGACTCTGTCGCAAGGACCTCTAACGGACGACGATCCGGACTTCGAGGATGTCTTCTATTGGCTGGGGCAGGCTTACCTGGCCGAAGGAAAGAAACAGGAAGCACAGGGAGCATTCAGCGCCGCCCTTCGCTACAATCCCGATTACGACAAGGCCAAGAGTGCGCTCTCCAAATTGAGGTGACTCTCATGAATTTCATGGAAGTCGCTGGCTTCGCCTATGACAGCCTGATTGCCAATAAAATGCGGTCTGGCCTCACGATGCTCGGCATGGTGATCGGCACGGCTTCCATCATTCTGGTCGTAACCATAGCCCTGACCGGAAGAGAGTACATCATGCAGCAGATTCAGGGCGTCGGGTCCAACCTTGTATATGTCTACTATGAAACCGGCGGAACAGTATCGGGTGAGAGGACGCTGTCAGATGAACTGTCGTTGGCAGACCTGAAAGGCATTCAGGGACTTCCCGGCGTCGCCTCTGCGACAGGGATCGTCGTCAACCACGACCAACTGGTGTTCGGCGGCCGCGAGAGGGATATTACTGTCATCGGCACCACGCCCGACTATTTTCGTGTTAGGAATCTGCGAATTATCTCCGGACGCTTCTTCGACTCTTCCGACGAACTCTCGTTCAACAAAGTTTGCCTCCTTACGCCGGAATTGGCGCGCAGGCTTTTCGGTTCCGAGAATGTATACGGCGAAAGCATCAAGATCTTCGAAGTGAAGTTCCGGGTGATCGGTGTGTTCCGGGAAGGCGTCGAAACCTTCGGCATGTCGGAAATCTCCGAATACTCGGCTCTCATACCACTGTCACTCATGCGCAACTTCAACAGAACGGATAAACTTGACGAGATTTACGCCTCCGCGGCCGACAGGAATCTTGTTCCCACCGTGACCGCGAGCATCCGACAACTTTTGGAAAGTCAACACCGTCGCGGCGCATCCTATCGTGTCGAAAATCTGGCCGAGATTTTAAAGGCGGCGGGTAGGATTGCCACGGCTCTCTCCGCTGTCCTCTTCCTTATTGGAATGATTTCTCTGGTCATCAGCGGCATCGGAATCATGAACATCATGCTTGTGACCGTTACAGAAAGAACTCGTGAGATCGGAGTCAAAATGGCAGTCGGCGCGCGCCGGCGGGAGATTCTCTGTCAGTTTCTTGCCGAGTCCATTTTCATGGCGACCGTCGGCGGTGCGCTTGGCGTCGTTTCGGGAGTCGCCGGGCCCCTGATCACAAAGTGGGTCACGGGCTTCGATGTTCCCATCTCGTGGATCTCAATCCTGTTGGCATTCTCCCTTTCTCTTGTGGTGGGCGTGACCTTCGGTCTCATACCGGCTAACCGCGCTGCGAACCTGCATCCTACGGAGGCGCTGCGATATGAATAGACTATCCGGACTCGTGCTTCTCAACACCCTGGTCTGCGGGGCTGCAACGGCAGCTGCCCAGCCGGCACGACAGGAATCTCAACCTCAGGCAAGAGTCATCACCGTCCAGGACGCGATTCGCCTGACGCTGCAGCACGCGCCCGAGGTTTCCCTGGCGGTTGCACAGGCAACGCGCGCCAGCGAGACGGTCCGGGAGACCCGCTCCCTGAACTTGCCGCAGATTACGACCGGTACCGGCCTGGCGTACAATAACGGCTTTCCGCTCAGCATTGAAGGGGCAGCGCCGTCGATTTTCGAGATTGGCTTGAGCCAGCCGATATTCAGCAAGAAGAACAAGAACCTCATTCTGGAGGCAGAGCAGAGCAGCAAAGCCATACAACTGGGGCCCGAGGCCGCCCGGCATGAACTTGCAGCAAAAACCGCTCTCGTCTATTACGACTTGCTCCAGGCGCACAAGCTCAAGAATCTCTGGACGGACCGGCTGCAGGCGGCTGTCACGGATCAGCAGATTACCGAAAACCTGTTGGAGGCCGGCAAGGTTCGTCCGCTCGACGTCACGCTCGCGCAGACAGCAACCGCTAATGCCCGCCAGCAGGTGCTGGTGTCGGATGAACAAGTTAAGCTGACCGAGGCGCAACTGCGGGATCTCACCGGCATTCCGGAAAGCACTCCCATACAGACTGCCGAGCCGCAGATCGACGGCCAGCTTGCGGACCAATCTGAAGACACGATTTATGCCAGGGCACTGGAGACGAATCCGGACGTTCTCCAGGCGGAGGCCAACCTGCAGGCCAAAGAATTCCACGTGGAAGCAGAGAAGGGGGACGGGCTGCCGCGCTTCGACATAATCAGCCAGTACTCGCTCTTCAGCAAGACGAACAATTACCAGGATTTCTTCAAGACCTTCACCCGGAACAACTTCATAATCGGCCTGTCCGTGCAGCTGCCTCTTTTCAATGGTCATCGAACCAGCGCCCGTGTGGCCCAGAGTCAGCAGGAGGCTGCCGAAGCTCGCTTTCGGCTGCAACGGTTGAAGTCCGATCTGAAACTTGGTATCGGGCGCGCCCTCAGTGCTCTGCGTATCGCCCGGGGAGCAGTGGACCTTGCGGGCCGTGAAGTGGCTACGGCACGCGAAGTCCTGCAGGTGAACGAAACGCTCCTGCAAGGCGGCCGAATCAGCGGCAGAGAACTTGAACTCGCGCGCTCTCAGATGCGCGAAAAGGAAATTGCTCAACTGGAATCGCAAAGGGCGCTGTTCCAGCGAGAAATCGAGCTTCTCAAAGTGTCGGGGACGATCTCGTCACTTTTCTGAACGCCGGTGTTGCAGCCCTAAACTCGGAATGTAGATTGACGAGGCAGGACCGTCAATAGTCTGGATACTGTCAACCCGGATGACAGCCTGCAATCCGCAGAGAACCCGACGCAAGGCGACGAAGTCCGGTCACCCTTTGACGCCCTGAGAAACGGACACTTAGCAGCGCCTGGCTCAGCGATCCCCGTAACGTCATTTCGAGGACTCTCTTCACGCCGACTGTCAAGTCTGGTGACAGAATCGCTCCTCAGGTGAGGAATCCCCGGTCTGCGTTCGAAGCCTAAGTGTGCCAGGCACTTAGAGAACGCTCACCTCATTTCTTATCTGTTGGCACGATTCGTGCTCTATGTCTGATTGACCGCGAAACAGTCACTTCCACCAGGGCGGCCGAGGTCATATGACAGCTATCGGCCGCCCCCTGCCTCCTCACCTGAATAAGAGTGCCGGAAACTCTGTCTCGCCCTTTCAGGGCTTTACCTCCGATTGATGCAGTTACCCAGGGCTTGCGCCCTGGGCTCTGCTGTCACGCCGCTCTGCGGCTGGATGCCGAGCCACGAAGGCTGACGGTGCCAAGCCCCGTAGGGGCGGGCCAGAGCAGCCCAGGGCGTGAGCCCTGGGTTTATGGCAATCAATTCGAGGAAAGCCCTGTAGGGCGGGACGAGATGAGCCGTCCTTATCAGGAGCCAATTCAATATCTGCACCCCGCTGAAGGTAATCCCCTCGGCGTGATTCAGGGCGGTTTTTCGCGGAGTCTATCCTCGATGAGTGCGCTCATGGCTTCGAGTCGCCCCTGCCAGTCGCTCAAGGCTGCGACCTCGCGTCGGCGGACGATCATGGCAGGCTCAGCGGAAATGCGCAACGCAGATTCGATCGCATCAATGAAGGCAGCCGGTTTGTTTTCCGATGTGATCAGGACGTGGTGCAGTTCATTAAACTCGACAACGGGCTGGATGTCGGTGGAGACGACTGGCTTTCCCAGGGCAAGGTATTCGTTGATCTTCACCGGTACGACCGTGCGTGTGTAATCGCTCTTGACGTAAGGGACGATGCACACATCGAATGAGCGAATGACATGTGCCAGTTCCCGGTGCTGCAATTGTCCGAGCAGGCGAGTGTTAGGCAATTCCGCCAGCACATGGGCCGTCCTGTCGTAAGGTCCGACGAAAACCCAGGTCCAGTCGGGTCGTGACCTGATCATCGCCGCCAGTAGGCTGAAATCAACATGCCGATGCATTCCTCCCACATAACCGATGACCGGCCTCGAGTTGTGTCGCGCGCGCGCCTGACCATTGTTCGGCGTCTGTTCCACCAGGGGAAAAGTTGCGAGGTCGACACCATACGGAAAGAGATGGACGCGCGGGTTAACCGTTGCACATCGTTCACTCAACTCCGGGCATATGGCGAACACCAGGTCGCTCAGCTGGAGAAGCGAGTGCTCGCTCCGGTGAAGCTGTGTTCGGTATGGGGTCAGCTGACTGAAGTCCGCTGCACAGTGATAGACAACCACGCTTCGGGGAGATCGCAACTGCCGTATGAGCTCGACTGCGGTATCCGTCGGCAGGAAAGTCCAGATGAGCGCGTCGCGCACACCCAATCTGCAAGCAGCCCTGCGTATCAAGGGCAGAAAGACGACGCGATTCAGCCACTGCCGCAGCTTGGGTCCGAAAGGAGGAAGGACCAACGGGGAACAGACGAAAACGTTTTCGGCGTGTCGCTGAACACCGAAGGATCGAAGCGCCCGGGCCCATCGGCCGAACCGCGTGCGGACCCTCGCCAAATCACGCAACTCCGGCGATCGGACGCCGGTGTTCTCAATATAGAACACGCGGTTCCCGGCACGCGACATCCCAATTGCGATTTCCTGGGGCCCCTGCCAGAGAAATCGCCAATCGATGCTCGAGATGATGACGATGTCTTGCTGTTTTAGCATTCGTGTCGATCAGCAAATTGCTGTCGCCTGGGGGTCAGGATCCCGAGGGTGGCCCCTTTTATTCATCTGGTTTCCACACACGTTTCGAGTGAGAACTTTGGGACCGCGCAAAAAAACTTCACAATTTAGCCAGTTTCTGTCGCGAAACTCGATGAATCGCCCGTCAGGTCGGGCCCCGGAGGGGCCCAAGCAAGTAGCCGGGGGCGCAAGCCCCCGGATAGGATATTGCATAATATCGAGCCCCGGCAGGGGCGAAAGGCCTTTGTATGCCATGTGTTATCTGTCGCCCCTTCAGGGCTCTGGTCATTCTCGACAATCCCGACCCCGGGCTGCGCTTCGCTTGCCCGGGGCTAACAAGCTTCCCCAAACCCACTTGATCGTTGACAACTAGAAATTCGTCACGCGGGCAATTCTCCTCCCCATGAAAAATCGCAACGTCAATCTTATTTGCTGTGTCATCCATGCCTACCCAAGTGTTAGAATTCTTCACGGCCGGTTTCCTCCTGTATGTGGCTCTGTAGCTTCGTCACCACGACTTCTGCTACAACCCACGAAAACTTTACACGATGGGAACCGGTCACTCCATTATGTCTATTGGCTGGCGCCCCTCCGGGGCGCTTTCCGCATGGCCAAGGAGTTTCGCGACAGAAACTAGCTAAGGGAAAGCCCTGTGGCGCCGG
>DASQID010000360.1:0-9342 GCA_035631775.1 Acidobacteriota bacterium | reverse complement strand
TGGCAATGGAGAACGACGCAGATGCCGCGGCGCTGGCTGAGGCCAACTGGGGTGCGGGAAAAGGCAAGAACCGCCTCATCCATGTGATGATCGGAACCGGGATCGGCGGGGGCCTCATCTTCGCAGGAAAGTTGTATCGCGGCGTAGACCAGTCTCATCCGGAAATCGGCCACCATGTCATCGATCCTTCCGGCCCTCGCTGCTTTTGTGGCGCTAACGGGTGCTGGGAGGTGCTGGCCCGCGGACCGGCCCTGGTGGAGTGGTTGACAAGTCAGGCTCCTCCGGACTATCCGCACTTGACGGATTTGACCGCAAAGCGCATCTGCGAGCTGGCACAACAGGGGGACAAGCTGGCGTGCCGGACCGTGGAACGGGAATCGTATTACCTCGGCCTCGGTGTCGCCAACCTCATCACGCTCTTTACTCCGGACGTCATCGTGCTGGGCGGGCGGGTAATGGACAGTGCACCACTCTTCTGGGATGGAATCCGGAAGGTGGTTCGAGGCATGTGCGGTTTGGTACCGTCTGAAAAAACTCAACTGGCTGTGGCCTCGCTCGGGGCGGACACGCCGCTGATTGGCGCGGCGCAGGTCTGGCGACAACGGTTCAATCAGGAATGACAGGGGCAGAGATGCATCCCAATGCAAGGATTGTCGAAGGAAATTACTGGAAAGACATACTCGATCAGCCGCGCGCTCTGGCGGACACGCTCGAGGGTCTCGAAGAATCATCCACGCTCAGAGGCTTTGCGCGGCGGCTGAACACAGGCAAGTTCCGGCAAGTGGTCCTGACCGGAATGGGATCTTCGTTTCATGGTCTGCATCCCCTCTATCTGGACCTGGTGGACCAGGGAGTCCCGGCCCTCATGGCAGAAACTTCCGAACTGCTGCACTATCAGCAGAGACTGTTCGACCCGCGCCATCTGATCATTGCAGTCTCCCAGTCGGGACGAAGCGCCGAGGTGGTTTCAATGTTGAAATTGAATCGGGGGCGTTCGGTCGTTATCGCCGTCACCAACACCCCAGACAGTCCACTGGCACTGCAGGCAGACGTCGTCGTGATGACGAGGGCAGGCGAGGAATTTTCCGTCTCCTGCAAGACTTACGTGACGGCCCTCATGGCACTCAAGTGGCTGGGTGATGCCCTCTGCGAAAAGAAGCTGCGCCGCACCCGTCGGGAATTGGAGGGTGCATCACCGTTGGCTGCTACATATTTGTCAAAGTGGAAAAAGCACGTGGTGTGCCTGGTTGAGCGGCTAAGAAATACCAAACAACTCTACCTTCTGGGACGTGGAGCGTCACTGGCCGCAGCAGGCACGGGGGGGCTTATTATAAAGGAGTCGGATCATTTTCCTGCCGAGGGGATGAGCAGTGCCGCCTTTCGGCACGGCCCACTCGAAATTGTGACCGGCCAGACGTTTGTTCTGCTGTTCTCAGGCAGCGCAGAGACCAGAGAACTTAACCGGCGCCTGGTGCAGGACGTTCGGAAGAGGCAGGGTCAGGCAGAATTGGCAGGGGATGATGCGCGGCTTCCTGCATTTCGTTTGCCCGCTGCGCCAGACAGTATTCGCCCCATCTTGGAGATTCTTCCCGTCGAAATGATCACGCTGGCGTTCCCGGCGCTGGCAGGCCGTGAAGCCGGCCGTTTCGAATCGGCCACCAAGGTGACCACTACGGAGTGATAGTGTAGAAGGCAGCAGGCTTGGGAGCACCGCGCGGGCCATTTACCAGCCGTTGATTGCGGCTTTGCTGTCACGGTTGATGTGCCTCAAGATCGAGCTTGCCTCGACCCCAGACCGCAAGTAGAAAAACATATAGAAACGCGAGCAGGTTGAGAGTCATTCCCACCTTCATTCCCCACGCTTGACCCACTGCCCCGACAAGTGCGCCCATGACAGCGCCCCCGATGATGGCAGTGCAGAGGATTCCCGAAATAGTGCCGTGGTTGGCCTCAAAGCTCTGGATGGCCCCGCTGAAGATCAGCGTGAACGAAGCGCAGGTGAAAAGTCCCGTGAGCGCAAATGATACCAAGGCGACCTGGATGGGACCAAGCAAGGCAACCAGCAGTGATGCTACGCACAGGCTGCTGCAAACGATGAAGATGGTCCGCGGTCTCAAGGCGTTCATCATCGGGCCGATCACAATCCTCCCAAGCGCCTGAAGCGCCCAGAACGACGCCACCGCCAAGGCGGATGTCGAGCGGAAAGCGCTATGCCAAAATGAGCCTTTCGCCCAGATCGAGTCCTGTGATCCCAGCCCGTGGACCTTTTCCATATAGGTCATCACATAGGAAGACACCCCTACTTCTCCTCCGACATAGAGGAAAATCCCGAGAGTATACGTAATGACGATCGGATCCCTCAGGAGCATAGCGATTGTCTCCGGTCGCACCTTCTCTTCCTCCGTGGTACTCGAAGGCGGGAACCGAACCGTCGCGAGGAAAGCAAGCAAGGCAAGATTGATGAGTCCAAAGACGAGATAAACCGCCTGCCAGGAGAATCCTTTCAATTCAAGATATGGCACCATGACCGGGCTGACTGCATAGCCGATGGCGCCGACGCCAATAATGATTGTGAGATTCGACGAGTAACGCGAAGGAGTGTCCAGCTCACGTATTATCGGATTGCCGGCGGTCTGGATGGCTGTAACCCCTACCCCGATCATAAAAACCATGACTATCATCAACCACCAGCTGTAACTGAAGTAGAACAGGAAACAGCCGAGGGTCATCAGCAGCATACCCAGCAGAATCACCGGCCGTCCGCCTCTTCGATCCATAAACAATCCAAAGGGGATGGAACAAAGGCCGTAGGCCAAATAAAACGCAAACGGCAGGAACCCGGCAACCCACAATGGAACTCCATAGGTCTCCTGAAACCGGCTGATGACGACACCGATTACCGCGGTAACCAGTCCGAATGCCACATAGGCAAGACAAACCAGCAACAACAGAATCCTGTTCCCATTTTGCATTGTGGCCTCGCTTGCCGTCACCTCGACCTTGCCGAATCAGAAACTCCATCGACGCTCACTGCTTCCATTGGACGATTGCGCCCTCATATGGTCCTAAGTTCATTTTCCAGCCTCGTCCTTCCAACGATAGGGTCTGAACGCCTGTCTCGCTCACCTGCGAAACTGATCGTAAGGGCAAGACGGTCTCAACCGCGACGGGAAGCGCGCGGGAACTGTGATTGGCCAGCACGGCATATCCGCCGCGGTCGCCTTTGATCGCGCCGATCTCAACGGAGGGCTGATCTGTTCTAAACAGGGGCCGCACTCCGGCCCAATCGAGCAAAGCCCGGTAGATCCGGTGCGACCGCTCATCGTGCTCAAAGGCCGCCGGCGTGCCGGACAGGTATAGCTCCAACGGATATGCGCAGATCAGAGTCTTTCCTTTTCCACGGCTGAAAGCCACCAGCGCAGGCCGCCCCTCCTGGTCAACGGCAATGATCTTTCCTCCCCGCACCTCGAGTGTGGCTCCCCACTGCTGGAAATCTCGCGATGAGGCGGCGTACTCGAAGGTATCGCCCGGCTTTAAATCACCCAGGGGTGACACCACTTTCAGCGTCACGTTGGCAACGGAGACATGATCCTTGAGGCGAACCCCAAAGATCTCTTCCATTCCCGGAACGGCTGCGTCCCCAGACAGCGATGCGTATGCAACGCCCCCTCGATTGACATACTCGCCGAGCCGTTCCCAGAAGCTGGTGTGAACATGCTGCAGATTGTTCTCGGTACCCGTCACGGGAGAGGGCAGGAGGATGACCGGGCGGTTGGTCCAGTCGCCGTCTTCTCTGGGAAAGTCGGTCCTGAAACCGGCGCGGCGGGACAGCACAAACGTCGAGAGCCAACTTCCAACCAGAACATCGTTTTTCTCAGAGACGCTCGATGGACTTTGGCCCGCCAAGGCGCCCCCATCCTGCGTGGAGACATATGGGATGGTTCCTGGACCTTGCAGGCCAAATCCCGAGAAATCTCCATGCGGCTTGGACCATTCTGCCGGGACCAGAATCCCGGCCTCGACAGGCGAGGGTTCCATCCCGGCCAGGTCCAGCCGGTCAAGAAGTCGGGCAAACGACCTGAAAACCTTGCCGCGAGGACGATCCTGTCGATCCCAAGTGGTCAAGCCAAACTGGGTCTCGTGAGGAGCGCGCAGATACGGCACTCTTCTGTAATTCTCCGGTGCGGTATCGGTGAAACACCACAGCAGGAAGCCATTGGATCCCGCAGCCAGGCCGGAGAACAGGCTGACTCGGTCAAAATAGGAAATGAGTTCGGGATCGTACTGCGCTGAGGAGGCACCCAATTCCTGAACCATTGCAGGCCTCCCCGCCCCGGCGGAGAGCGCGGTCTGAAAGGCCGAGCCGTAGGTTCCCCGCTCCGAGAGCATCGGATCCGGAAAGAGCGTACGAGCATAGATGGAATACGGATGGACGCTGAAGAAGTCGACTTCGTCCTTTATGTTGTCGGGACGGAAGGGGCCATGGTTGAGATCTTCCTGACTGGTTCCGACAACCAGCGGATGCGTGCCATCGAAGCGCCTGATGGCTCCCGCGATCAAGCGGGTCCAGTTAATGGCCATTGCATCGGTGGTTGTACCGGCCGCGATCCAATACGGCGGCTCATCGGTCAGGTCCCAAGCCAAAATGGCGTTCTCATCGCGATATCGTCGGGCCAACTCGGCGGCGTGGTTGGTCTGCAGCCTCAGCATCTCCGGGTCCGCATGTGGATGACGACCGTGGCGCCAGGGAACGTCCCAAAACGCTTCTCCGACTTCTCCGCCAATGAACAAAGCAGGATGCAGGTAGATCTGGTAGCGGTGCGCCAGCTCGATCAGGTAATCAAGCTGGCGAAAGGCCTCCGGGTTATAGTCGCCGGGTCGCGGTTCAAACCAGGCCCAGAAAAGGTCAAACCTGACAGTGTTGAATCCCAAGTCGTGCATCTTTGAGAAATCCGCCTCGATCTCCTTGGGGTCCCACTCCAATGGCCATCCCAACCCTGCACGCGCAGGGACCCAGTGTGCCCCCGCAGGGAGAAAACGCCGGCCATCTCGCGAGAAATAGGTTCCCTCGAGTTTGACCTTCGAAAGCCTCGCGACCTTTTCGCCGGCACCCGGCGCCTGGGAAGGAGATGCTCGCATGAGATCTGCGGTGCTCCCGGGTCGCCCTCTGTCTTGAGCAACTGAAAAAACCACGGCCCGGCCGACCGCGATCGTTGCGGCTAACCAGAGGACCATCGCATTGGCACTTAACTTCCTCCCGCGAAGGTGAAGCCTGCTCGGCGGGCAGCCGGAGGTTGTGCTGATGATCCGTACGGTTCGAAGTATCGATCCGGCAGACATGGGCGACCTCCTTTGTTAACGCATGAAGGATTGACAAACAGCAGGCCGGGTACGGCACTGACTGGCAGGGATGCTACAACGATCGCAAGCGGTCGCTAAGCAAATTATGCGAGAATGGGGACGTTCCCGAGGGAGCGTCCCCATCTCAGACGCGAAACGCGTCGGAAAGTCAAATGGAAACCGTTTCGCTATCGGCGAACGGGGCCGAGAAACTCGCCAAAATGTCGTGCAGCTCCTTCGCCTGTATCGGCTTTGCCATGGGCAGTCATCACGATGATGGGCAGATGAGATCCGGTACCGTTCTCCCCTGCAAAACCGTAGGGAAGCTGACTGCCGCCGGCATCAGGAAAATGGATTCTCGAATACCGCAGAGGCTCCCAGTTCGGCTTCAATCTCCATTAGTCGGTTATATTTAGCAATCCGTTCGCTGCGGCATGCGGATCCGCTCTTGATCTGGCCGCCGCCCATCGCAACAGCAAAGTCGGCCATGAATGCGTCCTCCGTCTCGCCGGATCGATGCGATATGACAAATCCCCATCCTGCCTCACGACAGAGGTGGATGGCCTCCACTGTTTCAGTCACCGTCCCGATCTGATTCAACTTGATGAGGACGGCATTGGTCGAGTGCTCTTTTACGCCTCGAGCAATGAATTTCGTATTTGTGACATACAGGTCATCGCCCACAATCTGGATCCTCGATCCGAGAGCGGCCGTATGTTCTTTGAAACCGGTCCAGTCGTTCTCTGCCAGACCGTCTTCAATAGATACGATGGGATACTTGGCGACCCATTTCCCATACAGTTCGGTCATCTGGGAGCTGGTTTTCTTTCCCTGGCCGGACTTGGCCAGATCGTAGGTGCCGTTCTCGAAGAAGGAACTCGCTGCCGGATCCAGCGCTATTGATACATCTTTGCCCGGTTTGTATCCTGCCGTCTCAATGGCGGCGACGATCACGTCGCATGCCTCGTCGTTGCTCTTCAGGTTGGGGGCAAATCCCCCTTCGTCGCCTACGGCGGTTGCGTATCCCTTGCCTTTGAGGATCTTCTTCAACTCGTGGAAGACCTCGGTGCAATAGCGCAATCCCTCGGCGAAGCTCGGCGCGCCGATGGGCATCACCATGAACTCCTGGAAGTCGACGCTGTTGTCTGCATGCTTGCCGCCGTTGACGATGTTCATCATTGGCACGGGTATACGCACAGCGCCGGGACCGCCAAGATAGGCGTACAGCGGAAGTCGCGCATCCTCGGCAGCTGCACGTGCCACTCCCATCGAAACGCCGAGAATGGCATTTGCTCCCAGCTTGCCTTTGTTCGGGGTCCCGTCGAGAGCAATCATCAGACGATCGATCTTTGCCTGGTGCGAAGGATCCATTCCCACGATTTTTGGGGCAATGATCCGGTTGACGTTGTCCACGGCCTTCAGCACGCCCTTGCCGCCATAGCGCTTTTTGTCGTCGTCCCTCAGTTCGCAGGCTTCGTTTTCTCCAGTCGAAGCGCCTGAGGGAACGGAGGCAGCAGCAGTAATCCCATTGTCGAGTGTGATGAAGACGCGCACGGTCGGATTGCCGCGCGAATCGAGTATTTCCATCGCACGCACGCCAGCAATATGAGCTTTCATGAATTCTCCTGATCAAAGATGCCTACGTTGAATTGATTACAGACCCTCTTGGAGCCCATCTCGATTCCATGCGCCTGCTCAAAACGGGTGAACGGGCGGGTCCGCCACAAGCGGATGGGTATGCTACCAGCCCAATTCGCGGCAGGCAATGTTAAACGCGGGCGATGGGGGTCGGACCGACGCAAACTGAAGTGGCTCTCCCGCTTAGCTCAATCACGAGACCGATAAGCGGGCTCAGATCTGATTTTCGACGGCGTCTTTGCGCTCAGTGGTACGGTCACGAGGGTGCGGTGACCGTATACCCGACCTGCTAGCGGAGCAGCTCGAAGTCCTCGTCACGGAAATAAACATTCCTGGCGCTACAGTGTGGGCATCGGTACAGCGGGAGAAAACCCCATCGCCTGCTCACGGCATTGACTTCTCTGAGCCAGTCGGAGGGATGCCCTCTCCCACATCGAACGCAGACGTTAGTCCAGGGAGCCGGGCTCACCCCAATGCTCACTTTGCCAAAATAGAGTGCCCATCCGTAAACGCTGGTGCGCATGTGAAAATAGCGGTCAAGCAGGCGAAGGAGAGCATTCAGCAGAACCAGCGGCAATTCCATTCCCCAGAGGAAAACCGCAAGACGCCCCGGCAGTCTGCCGCGCGCATTTCTGTGATTCATGAACGAAAAGGAAGTGCAGAGTGTCCTGATTCCCACGCATCGAAGGCCTGTATGAGATTCTATACGGTCCGCCAGATCTCGACCCGAATCGAATCCGTTCACGTGTCCTCCCCCACGTGCAAGCCAACGGTAGATCCGATCGGTGAGGGCGCGAACATCGGGCACAGAGACGAACAGGGCTCCATCTTGGCTGACCACGCGCCCTATCTCTATGAGGGTCTCATTCAATTTTTCGAAGTGTTCCAGGCTGTGGTTGCAGACTATCGCTTTGAAGACCCGGGCACGAAAAGGCAGATTTGCCGCATCGGCCCGTACATGCAGCGCGCCCGGCGTCATGCCTAGCTGTCTCACATCCACCCTGATTGTGATGAAATCGTAGGAGTTGGTATCGAAACTGCCACCGGAGCAGCCCAGATCCAGCACAAGTCCGTTGCCGTTCAGCTCATAGAGAATGTCCTGCATCACTTGTTCTCAATGACTTCGGTGAATGCGTTGAGCAATGACCGCGGATCGCATTCAAGGCCTATGAGGGGGTGGCATCACATATCTCATATGTCCTGATTATACTATCTCCAATGGCCGGATTTCTCCTTGCCCCTAATCATAGACAGGTCGTATGATAGGGCCTGCACTTTCCCCCAGTGCGCTCCCGGGTGAGATGGGAGTGTAATTATCATTGCACTCGGGGGATACCATGCCTGGTAAAGCTCGATACCCGCTTTCTTTTCTACTGTTCCTTCTTTGTATTTCTGGATTCAACTTCTCACATGCCCAAGTTGCCTGGGTTAGGAAATACGACGATGCGTTGAAGCAAGCCGCCGCCGAGGGGAAGTTCATTGTCGTCGACATCTCGGCCAGTTGGTGTCCCCCGTGCCAGAAGATGGCGCGAGAAGTCCACCCGGACGCCGCATCGAGAGAAGGCTGCAACCCTGACCCAGAGAGTCACGGTGCCGGATTCTCCCGGGCCCGGGGCCAAAAGGTTGTGGGACAAGGGTCGTAACTCCTGCCCTATTTCTCGGGGAAGCCGAAAATCCCGTTCCCTATTATCGCTTCAGTGTGGCTTTACGCCTCATGTAGCGGTGCGCAAGACGGTGCGAGAGCCGATACGCGATCGAGCAATGGTCCAAGCCGAGCCTCCAGCAAGTGAAGATCTTCGAGGCGGCCCTGGCAGTGCCACGGTCGAGTTCTATCGCCAGCCCAGCGGGTCAGGATGGACCCATCCGGTGTTCGCGCAGGTCGATCTTTTCACGGTCCGATATTCCGAGCCCGAGTGCCCCGGCGATGTCAACATGTTCAGGCTGCATGCGCACGAAACCGCTGAAGTCATCTTTGGGAGCCTCCGCGAGCGGTTTCATCCCCATCTCGACACGCTTGCGATCGATTTCAATCCAGCCTACTTTATCGAGCGCCACGGGATCTGTTGCGAAGTACATCCGTTTGGGTTCCCAGATGAACTGGGTCGCCTCCTTGCGCATCACCGGTCCGCCGTGATACAGGGCCCGAACCGCGTCGCAAATGTGCAGGACTGTTTTGTCCCGGATCACCGGGATTGAAACCGACGTGGGGATGAACGCGCCACAGGCGTTCAGCATCGGCGAGGAATGACTGCGGTTGACGTTGTTCACGAGACCGTGGGACAGGTTCTTGAGCGCGCATGTGATCCCCGCGGATTGGTGATGCTTCAACAGACACAGGTTGACGAGTTTGTCCACCTGCCGCGT
>DASQID010000359.1:0-19664 GCA_035631775.1 Acidobacteriota bacterium | reverse complement strand
TCCATTTGCCCCAGGCCGTCCACAACGAGGCGCGGATCGCGGATGCTCATGAAAAACCGGTTCGGGATGAGCTTCGGACGCGTCCATGAGGCCTTGTCATTCGGGGTTCTGCTGGAAGTGACAAAGACATCCAGGTCACCTAATTCGTTTCCCGCAATCAGTGCATAGGTTAAGCCGTCCTTGCGGGCGCTGGTCGCGACCGGTGTGATTTCCTGGTTGTCATAGTGAAACGAGGGGGCAGGGGAGGAGCCGTAGCAGGCTCTCGGGGGAGCGGGCGGCACCAGCGCCGCCCGGCGTTCGATCTCGCGCACGGCGGATAATGACTCTTCAGTGGCAAGGTCGCCAAGGCGGCAGTATGCGGACGCCTTTATGCCCAGGACGCCGCCGCGCGCAAGAGGCTCCTTGGCCAGTGTCGCGGCTAGATTCGGTTCCAGCACGATCCGTTTGAGCCAGGACACATCGGTCGAGTTTCGAATCCGCGCCATCGTATCTGCCGGATCGTACGCTTTCGCAACCGTGAATACCTGTCGCCCGGCGTGGTCGATACAGGTGTGTATGTTGCCATCCATCCTCACACTCGCGAGTCCGTTTCTAAACTTCGAAGCTGATAAATACTGGACAGGTAGAACCCGCTTCCCGGTTCTGTCGATATATCCCGAGCGGAGCGACAGCCCGTCATCGATGCTGCACTGTTCGAAGTGAAGGGCTGCCAGGCCCTCTGAGAAATTGCCTACAAGGACTGCTTCTCCTGCATCGAACAAAACCTTCCCGCCTTCGTCGATGTATTTCCACACTCCTTTTAACTTTACAGCGGCGAGACCCTCGTGAAACTCCGTCGCTTCATCAAACTGCGGGAGAATCACGAAGGCGCCCGTCTTGTCGATATACCCCCAGAATTTTCCGAAACGAACGGCGGCAAGGCCATCGGAAAAACAGGCTGCCAGAGGTTCGCCCTCGACCCAATGCGATACGGCATCGAACCGGGGCGCGATCTTGATCTTGCCGCTTGTGTCAACAAATCCCCACTTGCCAGCCAATTTCACCGCCGCCAGCCCTTCATGGAACCACCGCACTTCGTCAAATTGACCAACCAGCCCGCCCGTGCGGTCGATGAATCCCCAGCCCTTGTCCAGTAACACTGCTGCCCGGCCGTCTCGAAACCTGTGCCGGTCTGGCATTCGTTCATTATTCGGTTTGAACGTCTGGGGAATAGCCCAATTCCCATTCCTGCCGATATAGCGGCACTCGGCGCTGCCCGTCTGCACCACGGCCATACCTTCTGAGAAATCGTCACAGCCGGTGGCGGCGCCGGCAGCCCAAAAGATCTTTCGCCCTTTGGAGTCGATATATCCGCAGCCACCATCGTCCGATACTTGAGCGAGACCTTCAGAAAAATATCCGCCCCACCGGTAGGGGGTGCGGAGCACGATTTTCCCCAGGGAATTTATATATACCAACACATCACGCGGCGTCTGGCGGTCTATCGACTGATCCACTGCCGGAATCAGAGCTGCCGACGCATCCTCGTAGCGCGTCCCTCCACACGACAGACCCATAGCCGCCGGGATAAGAAGAGCTGCGGCTTTGATCGAATTTTGCCGATCGGCAATATTCAGGAGGAGCCGCTGCAAAGCGGCGGTGATGCAATCGAAAAAGTCAACGTTGACTTGCGCCCGTTTGCTCATTTGCGTTATACGACGCCTGAAAGGTACTGTTAGTCCTCTACCATGCCTTGTGCCTCTATTATGGACCCACTGGCATTAGGTTGTGAGACCTTTGCGACCGAGCGGCACCACGTCACATTTGAACAAATATGATTTTGAAACCGCGCGATTTTTGTTGCCGTCCTGTGGATTGATCAAACGATCCCGTTACTTGGTGCTCTTCGAAGCCGAACGATGATCGTCCCGCAGCAGTACGCGCCAAATCTGCGGGAGCATGAATGAGTTTCCTTCAGTCCAGCGGATCGCCTTGCTGATCTCGTACTGGCAGATCTCCCGCATGTGATCGCAGGGTTTTCCAGTGCGGTACTTATACAGGATCGGCAGTGCCCTCTTGTCCGTGAGCTGCCCTAATGCCCATACTGCGTGATTTCGATCTCGAAGACTGCAATCTTGGCAATCCACCAGCGCTATCAGGGCCTCAATCCGATCACCGTCGAATTGTGCCAGCGCGGTTTGCGATGTGTTGTTGACACCCCCCGCAATCATCAAGCTGACGCCGAGGTATACGACGATAAGGAAAGCCAAGGCAACTCCCACAACCCACATAGCGATTTTCATCGCGCTCGTGAGCATTCTCATGGGTGGTCTCCGATGTTGCACAGTCTACCTTTACCGGGCGGATAACTTATGCGCCGTGGAGGCCTCAACTTCATGCGGGGCATTGTTGATTGGGCAGCTTGGAGGGAGCGGACCTCTTGGGACTGGGCGGAAGTGCCTGATTACAGACTTGGCGAATCTGTACGGCGATCCCAAGGGCTACGTCGTCCAGGTGGTAACGCTGAGGGCGGGGCATCGGAAAGACTTGCACTTTCATCGGCCTGGTGTTCAACCGTTGGACTGAAATCAAGTGATTCCCCTCACCACCGACTGCACGCTAAACCCTATGGGGGCATAAGAGGATGACGATTTGTAATCCGGTAGCCTTCTGGTATGCGTCCCGCGAACCCATGCCGGACGTGGTTCCGGCGACCACAAAGCCTAGCGCGCAGATCGGGTCGCAGCAACGGTCAGAGTTGCGTACCGATCCTATCAGGTCCAGCGTCATAGTGATTGTTATTACAGTGAACGGGTTGATCTCGGCGGCGGAAGTACGGGAATTATCGTCCATATCAGTGGCACAGACAGCACGGAGCTCCGTTTGGCGAAGTACCGCGATGGTGTCAGGCTGAAGGACATGCGTGTGCTGCAATCCATCGGCAGTGGCGATTGATCCTTCAATGGTGCCGGCGCTACTCCTTCCAGGACAGCCGGAAGGGACGGCGTATGGATGCTTGGCCGGAATCCGGCGTGCGCGAGGGATCGTCCAGAAATTCCCGCATGATCCGGGCCGCTTCTGGATGTCCGTAAAGCGGGACGTGGGTGTATCCCCTGAATTCGATGAGATACGACTTCGAGAGAAAAGAGGCGGCCTCGCGGGCCCATTTTGGCGGCGTATCGGGATCGAATTCGCCGACGGCAATCAAAATCGGAATTCCGCTTCTGACCGGCTTGTTCTCGACGGGGTCGGGATGCCCCTGAGGCCATGATTGCAGGGCTTCCAGTGGGACTGCGGACTGGACGAAGCTCGCGAGCTCCGGCGGCAATCCGGCGGGTTTTCGGATCTTCTCAGGCTTCTCGAACGGATATTCCTCGTTGCACCACACCGAAAGTCGCATCCCCAGGGCCGTGCCCAGCGGGGAACCCAGATAGTTCTGCGCGAGGGGAGCCAGGCGGTCGATCTCCCCGCGGCAGGCCGAATCGATAATCAGGGGGAGATCGGGAATGGCGGAGTTATCCTCGAGCCCGGCATAGATGCAGTTCATGATCCCCGCTCCATCGAGCTTCAACTCGAAGGGCGTCCCATCTATCGGGTTCTTCGTCGATATCTCGATCGGACGCCGGTTGGCTTCGGCGAGGAAGCGAAAGAATCTCTCCCGCAGGTTCGGGAACTGGGCTCTGAGAGCTTCGTCCTCCTGGCAGACCGCGAAAATCTTCTCCAGGGCTTCCAGGATGTTTGCCGAGCCGTCCTCGTCCCAGTTTGCCTCGAGCGGCAGGACGGAATCGAGGATCGCCGAGCGGACGCCTTCGGGATGGTCGCGGAGGACGGTCAGCATCAACTTTGTGCTGTAGGAGGCCCCGTACAGGTTCCATGAGCGAATGCCCAACAGCCGCCTCAAATCGGCGATATCCGCGGCGCTCTCCTTGGTTGTGTATGCGGCCAGATCGACTCCCTCTCCCTTGAGCTTGCCTGCGCACCCGGTCAGGGCTTCCGCCACCACACGGGGATCCGGGTCTCCGTTGAGCCGCGTTTCCCAGCCAGTCCTCCGGGCACTTTGGATCTCCGGACACATCAGGGCCGGCTCCGCGAATCGGGTTCCCCGCTGTTCGAAAAGAACGAAGTCGCGATCATCGAGCAGAGGTGAGCGGCGCCGGATTCTCAATTGAAAAAGCGTGCTCCCGCCGGGCCCTCCGGCAGTGAAAAGGACGGAGTCCGGATGCGGCGCCGCGCTATGGCTCTTTATGATTACGAAAGGGAGCCGTATAGTCCGCACGCCTAGCGCGGGGAAACGCCGTTCTGGCACGATGAGTACGCCGGTCTTCAGGTCGGGACTCGGCGCCGTGATCGCAGTAAGGTCGGTCCATTCGACCCTGGGAACGACGGTTCGGCTCTCTTGTCTCTCGAATGTGAACACAGGCAGGAGGAGCAGGGCGATCATGGGTGCACGGCGGCATCTAGTCATTAGGCACCTCGACAATGTACGCATATTATTACTGATTCAGTGCCATAAAGGTTGCAGAGCCGCCGCCGGCTGCTATCTCAATATTTGCAGACGTTCCTTTCCGGCGATGATTTCCTGATGTCCGCTTATTTTTGTTAAGGAATACGGCTGCAAAAAATCGTGAATGGCAAAGACAAGCAGCTTGTCGCGCCGCGACAGCCCCTCAGGACATCCACTAGTTGGCTGGTACCGACTGTAAGTAATTGATTCTAAATGGTGTGGCGGAGAGGGGGGGATTCTCGCGGACAAAATCGGCAAGTTGTTCATCCTGAACGAAATCTCTTCAATATCAACGATATAAGTAGTGTCCCTAAAATCTCCAAAGTCCCAGGATAGGGTTTCCGGGTTGCGAAGCCGGCCGGCTTCGTCGAAGATAACCAGGTTGAATGTCGGAGCGACAGCCTCCCAACGGTCCTGAAGTTCCCGTCCTCTCAATGTCTGCAACGACAAAATGCCCTTCAGCTGAGTGGCTTCTCCTTCTTCTTCAAATCTGGCGAGGAATTGAACGGCTCGCTTCTTGTCGAGCACCTCGAAGTCCAGGTCAAAGCGTTTTTTCATCTCCTCCCGCCACTTTGAGACCGAATGGGACGGGGGCACAATCAGCACCCGTTCGACATCAAAGCGAGCCCTGAACTCCGTGAGAAAAAGTCCGGCCTCGATGGTTTTACCGAGCCCGACTTCGTCGGCAATGAGCAGCCGATGCTTCGATGCTTCCAGGATTCCAGGAATTTCAAGACCGGCTTGAATTGATGTGGGTAAAACGTAGTTCTGGACGCCTGCAGCGAATAGATGTGCGATCGCAGCGCGGTCGGAAGTTTGAGCTGAGTCATGAGCTTCGAAAAGGCCTCACGACCGGCGAACCGTCCGTCGCGCAGCAACTAAGCGGGTCGGTTGTTTCGGTATAGGGCTCGAGATCGGATTCTGGATGTCGACCGGACTGACCGGGACTGAAATAGATGGGATACCAGTATTCGCCCTGCAGCAGCGTCGGATCGCACGCGATCTTTCCGGCCCGATCCGGCTGACTCTTTAGTCGAACTTCATCGCCAGATTTGAACTGTGCGCTCATAGAAGGCTCTCATTGCGCGAACTCTGAGCAGCTATACTGCGGAAGACCCCGAGAGATTTGCGTGCCCATCGATGGGGGCTTGAGCTACGGAAACATCTGAGAATGATCGGTGTATGCAGCACGTGTCATGAGCCCCCTTCCGGTCCCGGATCTGATGATCACATCTACACTAAGGTGATAATCATTTCCTTAGACCTGCCTCGGACGTATTCCTTTTTTTGCCCCCCAACTCTCTCCGAATGCCATTTGAAAACTGCAACAAAGACTGTGTTTCAAACAAGGAGTTAAGGTGATATCCACAACGCAAAATCTGCACCGGCTCGTGCAAGATAGTCGCTTGCGGCTGCTATCACGTGGGATACATTTTGCCCTACTGCGGTTTTCGATAGCCCGGGCTGCACGAGTATGACGCGATAGCACACCCGCAACCTCCGGGCGTCCTCGAGCAGCGGCCCAATTGCATCCCTAGAGCCAACGAGGATTTCCGAGCCCGTAGCGGTGCGACTTTGAAGTTTGTCGCATAGAGTGCCTGTCTTATATAGCCAGCGGATCGAGCGAACTACTTGGGCACAAACCTCATATACATCTTCGACTCTGGCGGCCGGGGTGGGTCCATGTGCAGCTTTGCAATGAAAAAGCTCAACTTCCAGCACATTGTCGGTCCTTCGAAACCCGACAAAATCCGCGATCTCACCGCTTCGATGGTCGTAGACGAGCAGTTCGTAGCTCTCATGACTTAGCCTGTTCCTCAGGTGATCATGAATCGACCGATCCCCTGCATCAGTGGCCTCTCGCATTATGTTGACGCCGGCTCCCAGCCAGTCCACAACTACGAGCTTTCGCTCATCAAGGAGGCCTGTTTCCACATGAGCACGGAATAGTTCCGCTCCATGCAGACGCGAGAAATCCGACAAATAGAGATCGAACGGATGACTCTTAAGAAAGTCCCCCAGTGAGATCTCAGCCGTGCCCTTGATTAGGATAATGCTATGTGCGACCTCATCCAGCTGCACGGCGAAGCTTCCCCCATCGATTCGAAGAGTGGCGCGACCACGAATCACGTCCCCTGCGATACTAATCCTGACCTCATGTTCATTCGCAGAAACAGTCTCTAGTGAAAGGTCAACGAGCAGGCACTCGCGCGTGCCATCATTTTCGGTCCGGTACCGTGCCATAACACCGCAACGGTATGCATACTCATCCCAGTCAACTGCTACAACCGTAGTATCCCGAGGGATACTCTCAACCTCCACGCCGACCTGCAAGGCATCGAACCCAGAGCCGGTCACCCTAGGCTCGATGGACGACGCGATTTTGCGTGCCAGATCTTTGCACCAATAGATGAGTTCTGGGATGTGATCTGCGTGGTTAGCCCACACCTTTGAGGCGCTGCTATATCCCAGGGTAACTGCAACGCCATTCGCGTCAAATTTCCCAAAGGCGTGCCCACGGTGGTAAAGTCTTCCATCGGTGTCGCGGATTGCTTCATGTGCTCGCGGACCGGTAATGATGCGATATGACTCACTCTGACTGTGCGGAATTACGTTTTTCATTCCAATGTTGAAGAACTCGGGTTTCTCCAACTCCGCCAGCACGTGATTGATGCGAGAGAGCGGGAGAATTCGGTGTGCCCCATTTGAGTATTGTTTCGCCAGATCCTCGTAGAATCCAAGTGTCCTCCTGGAACTATTCAAGAAAAGCAACTCTGCCGCTTCGTCATAGTATATGACGACCAAATCGTATTCGACCCTGGCAAAGAGGTCGACGTTACTCCAAGGAGGCTGGACGGTTTCGCGCGTGATCAATACAGCTGCGGACTGTTCCCGTGAAATGCGGCGATAGATCACCTCGAACTGGTCAGGCAGTGTCACCTCCGCCTCGATGTCAACTGGCACCGCTACCTTGTAGATCTTCACATGAAAGTACGGTCTCAGAACACCAAGCGGCAACTCCTTGGTTTCTTCCACTGTTACGTCCGGAGACTCAAACTTCTCATAGGAATCTCTGATTCGCTGCTCGCGCTCTATCCGTGAAGAGCTTAGGTTGCGAACGATCTCGGTCCATCCAGCACCCTCCCTATAGAGCTTTTCCACCTCGCCCTCGATTTCAGACGGTACCGCGAAGAAGCGAGCCGTACCCAAGCCCTCGTGCCCGGTCCGCGCGAAACGTCCGATGAACTGGAGAGTGACCTCGAGTGACCGATGGGGAACGTGGACTGCTGCCAGCTTGAGCGGAGGAAAGTCAAAGCCCTCGCCAAGCATGTTGACGCACACGATCCCATCGAGCTCTTTCGATTTGAGCAACGCAATAGCCCTCCGTGTGCTCCTCAACGAAAGCCCGCTATGAATTGTCCGGAGCCTGAGCGTCGTGTGCGCCGAGTAGATACTGGCAAGCTCCGTCGCACGCGTTCTCAAATCAGTCCTTACCATCAGGCAGTGGTCCAATCCGGCTTCGCGATCCCTCCGCAAACCGGCCTCTGCAGCTTTTGCAATTGCAACGTCATTAGACTCTCCCTCTTTGGCATAGACCGGAACATACTCAAGGTCGCCGAAAATCCCATCCTCTTGTGCGCGCCGTACTGAGTATTCGTATACGAACCGGCCACCAATCTCCTTGCGATCTCGCCTATATGGCGTCGCAGTAAACAATATTCGTGCCGCCCTCCGAAACCGCTCAAGCAGTGCAGTCCATGTCTTGGCGGGGGCATGGTGTGCTTCATCCACCAAAACCAAGTCGAATAGATCAACAGGCGGCTCCGTAACATTGGGCTGATCCGGGCTTAGACTGTTTGGAGTTCCAACTACAACATCAAATGACCTAAGCCCCTCCCATAATGGAGTCTCCGTTAGCTTTCCCGTAATTTCTTGAACTTTTGGCACCGGGGTATCGAGGGCAAGCACTCCGATTCGCTTCAGCGTCGTCAGGGACTTGAAGTCCTCGGCTATCTGTGCCCTTACGAGAACGCTTGGTGTCAACACAAGCGCGTGCTTCGATCTCGCAAGGTATGGTGTCGCCATCAGTACGGCAGTTTTACCAGAGCCAGTTGGAAGCACCACCACGGCTGGCTCGCGGCGATCGAGGGTAAGGTGCGCAGCGACCGCGTGAATCGCACCAAGTTGGGCATTCCGCAGACCAGGCAAATAACCCGCAGCTATCGGATATTTCAGCGCTGAATATCTGTCGGCAAAATAGGGCATGGTTACAACTCAGAGTAGTTAGGCCGGGTCTAGCCGGCTAAGGTTTCTATACCGGCCGACGCCAGGGTCTCATCTTGGCAATTGGGAAACGACGACGAGGGAGGCTCATTCTCCACCAAGGCCAGCCACTCCTGTATAAGTGCCGGAATCTCAGCATCTTCGATTCCATCGGGGATACCTGAAGAAACCGAGCCGGAAGTATGCGCCCCCTCCTTTCTGCGTCATTTCGACTTCGACAGAGTCATCTCCTGCTTCATCGGACGGAGGAGGCTTCTGCGGTGGGGATCAGCTCCGACCAGACCTCGATGATTGTCCCGTCACCGCGTCTCTCTGCATAAATCGGGTCAGTAGCTTCGTGCTTGGCTTCCACGACATATTCCGGGATCTGACTCAGGCTCTCCAGCGGAGCAGACATGAGAAAATCGTGAATTTGGGAATCTATCCCTACAAAAAATCCGCTTCGGTAGTTGCCGTTCTGAATCTCGAAGGTGCTCCCGATAGCTGTGCGGCCATCGCATGTCTTATGTCTGAGCGGCGACTCTGGAGCCAAAGGTCGTCCCTCGCGGTCACTGAGTCTCGTAACAAGCTGACCATCGCCAGTGAAGGAAGCCACCCTGAGATAATGGCTTCGAAGAATAACCGTTTCCGGTGATGCTTCAAAGTGCATATCGTAGGGCTCTGTTTCATCGGGATCACCAATATATATCCGGCACTGCCCGCGCTGATCAACGCGTTGCAGTCCAGCTCCAATAACTATCCGATGAGCTACTTGCCTTCCCTTAGACTGAATTGCGCGGACCTGCTGGCAGCCCCTCGGTATCTGTTTCGATCGACAGTAGCACGGATTCTGGCTCCCCTTCGCCTCAAGTACCACGAGAGGGCCTGAAGTCGACGTAAACGCAATATAGTCGGGCTGCATCGATTTCGGAGTTGCGGTCGTAATCCATCCTTTTCGTATTGAATCACAAAGATCGAGGTAAAACCTTGTCCCCAAAATCCGAGAACAAATCAGGAACGAAAATCCGCAACCGATCTCATCAGAAAGGACCTTCTTTTTATGCGTATCGAGAACGGCCACATCTGCACTCAGCCTAATGCCCTGCAAGATCGGCGCGATTTTGGTAGCGTAACGCAGCAAAGCGAAAAGACGTTCTGGATCGTCGGTCATTTGTGGCCTCGAACATGCGCGCCCAACATCCAGAAGTAGCTCGGCACCAGTAAATGTCGCCTTATTAGGGAGAGCAGGCAGGCCTGCTACGCTTCCGATAGGAATCAATTCAATTTCAAGTCGCCTCGAAAGACCATTCAATGCGCGCGACCAAGTGTCATACGTCCGACCATCGACTTGAACTGCTATCGAGCTTACAGGCATAAAATTCCCATGCTTCTGGATGACGCGCGAGAGGCGCCTAGCTGGTTCACACAAATCTAACGCATCGCTGACCACCTTTGGTCGCTAAGGCCCGTGTCTCTGAACGCATGACTTGTCCTGTGCACATTAGTTGCCCTTATTCGACATGTCCGACTCCGATCCCGTGATCCTCATACTTTCCAGAGTGCTCACACGCTACTGCCATTATCAGGCCCCGGTTCTCACGCGCAGAGCGCTATCGCGGCTGTGATAGAGATTGAAGAATGTGGATGTCAGCATTTCGTCGGCCGTCTGAAGGCGCACGACAGATCCCGTGGTTTCCTCTTTGAGTCGAAGGTATCCGGGCCGAGGCTGCTCAAGTTGATAGCGCATTTGGTTCTCGAATATCCGAAAAAGCAGGTCCGACACCTGCTCGATCGAATCGGTGACCATTGCACCTACGACGACGCCAGTGTCAAACTCAACCAACCGGCTAAGCGGGTGGACCTCACGGTAGAAACGACTACGGCGTTCCTGGTCACAATAGAAAATCACCGGCTTGCCCAAGCTAAGCGCCATGGCAGCCTCCGCGTCCTTCCCATAGCTCTCGCGCTCCCCTGCACAATAAACCAGCACTTTCGCGCATTTAACCATCAAGCACTCAATGAGGCCCTTATCTTCATGTCCGGCAGCTGCACTGAGGGTTGGGTCAAAATAACGAAGCTGCAAATCCCTCAATCGAGGATCTCCGAAAATCCGCTCACATGCGTTGGCCATCTCCCTAAAGTCCTGACGATTGCGCATGCTGGTTGCCACATAGACATCGAGGTCATCGGCCATGGAGAGGTAGTATTTCGTATTTTCGAGTGCGGCCTGCCGGGCATAAGAAAACCGCGAAACGACGGGATCGAGTTTCGCATCGAGGTCGTTCTCGGAGGTAATCTCATCATCGAGTACGTCGGTTGTTGAGAAGAGAAATTCCTGCTGGCGATCAGAAAACTGTGGTGGGATGTTAGATCCCTCTATGAGCCGCCGGAAGGTGGTCCGGCCACCACCCGAGGATAAGTGGCGCCTCATCGCATCGCGAAGCACAGATTTCAGCTCTCCAGTAGCATCGGTTTCGTTTCCATAGGACTTGCAGGCCATCTCCGAAATCAAATAGCGGTCGTCTTTAGCTATGGGCCTCAATGGAAGGGAGGGACCTCGATCTTTAATCCGTTGGGTGTCCACTCGGCGAGACGAAAAAAAGGTCGTGAGTTCGCCTCGGGTTAGTGAGCGTAACTGCCGATATGCAGTTCGCACATTGCCGAAATAAAGGAGTCCGTCGATAAACAGCCGACTTAAGCCCCACTTGAGATGCAGCAAGGAGGTAATTCCGCGAGTTGCGTGAGCCCAATGACGCTGGAAGCCCGGAACCTCTTCCACTGGGTACGGATGCTCGCTAGGTGCTTCAAGCCAGTAGTAGCGAAAGACGTCATCAGAAACCGGGGCTTCTCGTCCCAATACGAGGAGCTGATTGAGTTGGACCTTACTCAGGGGCTCGGCCTCTAACCTCGAAAGACGGTCGAAAACTTGCTCATTCGTACTCGGACTTATCCAGCCCCCGATTCCCTCTCCTCCAAGGGAGAACAGCTGAAGCTCCTGCAAGATTTGTTCTTTGGTCATCTACGCCTCCATGAGGTCATTGTTGACGTCGACACCACTCATCTCCATCCGAGTTTCCAAAATCAGTCATCGGAAGCCCCCAAAACGTCATTTGAAGAGGCAGTTGTTAGCATTTCTACTGGGTCCCTGGGAGGAAGCGAATTCTCTAAGATCTGCCGTTCCTGAGGCGTTAGTTCGAAGGCCTCCTCGACCAGTCGGTTCAGACGAAGTTCCAGCTCGGTTTGAATCGAATCGCTGCTGTTAAGCAGATTCCGGACCGTTTCAGCAATTGCGTTTGACCTCTCTGGACTGGGACTCGGAATGGGCAGGTCTACAAGAAACTGAACGTCTATGCTGAGGCCGTCATCTTTCATGTGCTGAAATGTTCGGTTGATCAGCCACCAGATAATGCGTGAGTTTAATATGCCGGTGAGATACAGGTCGCCGCTAGGGATGAGAAGGATCTTGTTATTTACGCAGTGCCCTTCCAAATCTAGAGAGAAACGGGAGAAATAAGCGATGCATTGAACGACAATTTTGGGCTGGGCAAAAACACTATAGTAATCGCATGGTCTGAGTTCCCACCAAAACCTTCCACGATCTGCCCTCTTTCCTAGCCTCTCCTTAAAAGAAATCAAGTGCTGGTGGATTGAAGGGTAAGTTAAAGCAAAGATTTGCTCGGCCAGATCTTCCCGAGCTGTCCCAGACCAAGGCCATGTCTGGTTCTGGCTAGACGGGATTACGATATGCCATTGTTCATCCCATTTACTGGTCCAGCGCCTGATATCCCGACCGCGCAGAAGGCGCTTCAGCAGGGGTTCACATGCGGGATCGTCGGAAATGAGCACATCGCGCACCTTACTGTTGACATAGTAAGCCTCGTTCAGCCCAGTTTTGATCCCACTGAGCGGCATTGCCCCGACGCATGTGGAGAGAGGTTGGCCCACTCTTGTCAGTCGCTCGTGCAATCGATTCTCGTCGTTGTTGGCCAACTGCCAGCGATTTCGATGAAGGTCGCCATGTGCCACACCAAGAACCCGGTCACTAACCAGCTTTTCAAGAGAGCTGAGATTTCTGTCAGTATCATGAGCCCGGACAAAACGCAGCCTTTGGTCATCGGGCACGCGCTCCAGAACCGGCTCCAGTACGATCGCAGCCGGAAAAGTATCCTGCCCTCGGAATAAGTTGTGTGAATGTCCAAAGTCTACCAGCAGATGAAGTCGAGCATGCTCGCGCAGGAATGCGCGGAGAAGCTCACCGTAGGCTGCACGAAACCACTTATTTGGTGTCAACAGTCCGATTCGTCGTCCAGTTTGAGTCACCTGCACCGCACGCTCTAAAAACAGCACTGACGAATCAACCGTGCTGCAGAAGCTTTCAAACGTAACAAAGAGGGATTTGACAGCCTTAAGAAGCTCCTGCCGCACCCAAGGCGGATTGCCGAGGACAACGTCGAAACCGCCGGTCCAGCCGGTCTGAGCGTTTTCAGGTGATTGGCCTTCGGGTGGAATCCGGAAGACATCAGGGAAGGCGAGGTGCCAGTGGAAGAGGTTGTACTGGGTGGCAAGACGCTCGATCTCGCCGATCGTGTCAGGTGGAACTTGCGGGCGGGCCTTCTGCAGGCGGCGGAAGACGTCTTGAGTAACTGCCTGCGGGGTGTCTTTGCGCTTTTTCCAGACAAACGCGGCGCACCAGGCGTCCGCAAGCAACTTGGCGCGGCGATAGTCTTCCGATGTCCTGAGCCGGGTGTAGCTCGCCTCCTTCTCATGCACGCCGCTGATGGAATTGTCATTCACACTGTCCAGGTAGGCCACACCATCGGCTAGGCTGCCGAAAGGGAGTTGATCCTCTGCCGCTAGAGGAAGCGACATCTGGTTGCGCTCCACTTTATTCAGCTTCTTGAGCGCGGAGGCGAACGATCTGTCGTCGCCTTCGATTGGCTGGAATGCTTCGTCGGAGATGCCTTTTTCGAGCAAGGCGGGGGTCGTGCCCAGGAGGCTGTTGCCGCAGCGGATATGGTGGTCCAGGAAAGACAGCGGCTTGCCCGGCTCCAGGGCCTCCATCCAGAGCGCGACCTTGCACAGCTCGACTGCCATTTCGTTCACGTCGACGCCGTAGATGCAATGACCGATGACATCGCGGATCGCGGTGCGAGTGGCTTCCGGCGAAGGCTCTTCATCGCCGGTGCGGATTGCCGCCAGGCGCTTGGCCAGCCGGTGGGCGGCTGCGATCAGGAAATGACCGCTGCCGCAGGCTGGGTCGCAGACTTTCAAAGCGAGCAGCGCCTTTTCGGGCTCGGGTTTCTTGCAGGCTTCGTCGACGATCGGATCGAGCGCCGAGTCGAGGAGGCAGGTGATAAGGCTGGTTGGAGTGTAATAGCTGCCGGTCGTCTTGCGCTCGTGGCCGCCGGCCGTCGAAAGCGAGAATGCTCCCGCGTCCAGGTTCAGTTCGGGATGGAGTTCGAGGAGCGACTCGTACACGCTTCCCAATTCCTCCGATCCCAGGTTCTTGTAGTCGACCAGGCGGAAAATCTTCCGCTCCGTCGTGATTGCAAGGGCACGGATTGCTTCGAGGAAATCCTCGTTTGTTATGACCGCGGCATCGAGATCAGGGACTGCCCGTCCTGAGAAGAGGAAGCTGCCAAGGGCAGGAAGGCCAAGCTCAGGGCAACCGTCGTCGCTGCCGAGTTTCGCCATCACCACTCGCAGACTCTCGAAAAGATCCGTGTGGCGCGAACCGCGGCGTCTCTCGGCGAGACGGCGCAATCGTGCGGTTGAGTAATAACGGACGTAACGTTCGCGGGCGAGCATGCCGGCATCCGGGTGGCAGAGAAGGTTCCTGTCTTCGGCGACGAAGAGGAAAAGCAGGCGATAGACCAGACGCAGGAGTTGGCGATAGTAGTCCTGCTTGTCGAGCCGGCCGGCGCGCAGGCGGTCCCGTAGCTCGACATTGGAAGGGTGGAGAAAGCCGCGGCCGAGCGCTTCGATCGCCTGGGAGACACCATCCCGCAACTGGTCCAGGGCTCTCGTCCCCTGTTCCTGCGCGAATCGGGACCACTGCTCCAGGTGGCAGGATTCCGGCTTTTCTCCCTCGAAGCGCGATTGGTGGCAAAGCAGCCAGAGCAGGGCGAAGTCGGAATAAACCTCGCCGTTCATCATCGCTTCGAGGTCGAACTCCACATAGGCCTGACGGGTCAGGCTCACATTGTCGCGCAAAATGCGAAGCCTCAGGCCGTTCGACACCATGCCCCAGAGGCTTGCGTCGGAGCGGTTGAGGTATTCCTGCACAAGACCGTGCGGACTAATCCTCGCGGCGCCCGCGACGCCGGCGGTTCGCTGGTCCATGGGAGTGCCGCAGCCGACGAGGTGAATCGGGACGCGCTGCCAGAAGTGCGAGATCGGGTAGCTCTTCCCATCGATCTCGACGGCGCGGGATGACTGCAGGCGGCCGTAGCCCAGCTCCTGAAAGAGAACGAGCAGCCAGCGCTCGCGTGTCACGGATGTTCCGGGATCGCCGGAGGGCAGCTTCCGCGCGGCGTCCTTGAAGGCGGCCCAGGAACCAAGAAGCCGGTTCCAGGACCGGTTGGCGGCCTCGTTCAGTTTTTCGTTTTCGAGGAGATGGTAGTCGGATGGGGTGAGGCCGCCGACTTCGCGGTCGCCTTCGGCGATGCGCTGCAGAAGGTCCGAAGGCAGAATTGCACCCTCGGTTCGGATTGTAGTGAAAATGTCGCTTCGACGGACTTGCATCAGCTCAACTCAACTTCGTCGAACGAAAAAATCGGGAAAAAAACGGGGACATGCACCGAATTTCCGGTGAAGTCTGAGGCAGGGGGTTGGATCGAATGGAAATTCGGAGCCAGTCCCCGTTTTTTCACACAGGTAAATAGACATAAATGCCAAGGACGTCGGGGGGGAGCTTGGGCTCGACGCGATAGGAAACGCGCGTCAACTTTGCCGCGCTCCGCACTCTCTTATGCGAGGCCAGCAGTTCTTCGCCCCGTTTTTTGGCATCCTCCTCCAGATATGGCGCGAGGGTGGGAAAGGCCTCTATCACTTTGCCTATGAACAAAGAAGCCTGCTCCGGCTGGATATTTCCCTCGGGGCCGGTCGAGAGGAGCTTCTCGGCTGCGCCACTCTCCAGCCACTCTGGATCGCCGGATGGTCCGGCGAACGCCAGCAGGCGGCAGTCCTCGGCCAGCAGCGGCACCGATTCCGCAACCTTGATTGTCACGATCTGGAAGCGGTAGCGGACGAGCAGCACCGTGGTTCGGCGCGCCACTCCCGCCGTGCGGATGACGCCGCAACGCCTGGCTACTGCCTGGCCGAGCGGATCCAGTGCTGTATCCATCACATAGCCGGCCAGATTCTCGACTATTGGATGTGTACGAGTAAGGTGCAGCACCCCATCTTTCACCGGCAACTCGAAGCGCGCCTGGAAGACTTCCGGGACGCCGAGCGTGTCGCGGAGAGCCTTGGGAGTCTCGCGCAGGTTGAACCGAACGCAACCGTTCTCCGAGATGACTCCCTTGCAGGCTTGCAGTGCTTCCCTGCTGAAAGAGGCGACATTGATAGACGTCCCGACAGCATCGCGCGCGACCTTCAGCTCCCGCGCGACTTCCTCGACCTTGATCGTTTCCTGGGCAAACATCGTGCGTGAGCGCTTTTCCCGGTCCGAGGCTGCGTCCCATTCCTTGTGCAGGTTCTCGCGCTGGGGCTTGAAGAAGTCCTCGAACAAGGTGAGCTGCTCTTCACGGTGTCCTCGTTCGCCGCGCAGGAGCAGGCCTTCGAAGATGGCTTCGACAACCTGCTCTGTATCGACGGGCACAGGAACGGAGATGCCGAGAGCGCTGCGGATTTTGCGATGCTTCCGCAACAGGACATCCAGGACGATGCCGTCGATCTGGTTGTCGGTGCCGTAATACGTCAGCGCACGCACCTTGGGGCTGGCCTGGCCATACCGGTCCACCCTTCCCTCGCGCTGCTCGTGGCGGGTGGGGTTCCAGCTCAGGTCATAGTGAAAGGCCGCGTCGAAATGGTCCTGGAGATTGACGCCTTCCGAGAGGCAGTCGGTGCAAACAAGGACGCGCTTGGGCGCGACGGCAAGCTGGCTTACCCGTTCCTCCCTGTCCGCAGGCGGCAGAGTGCCAGTTACGGCGGCGACTTCGACTCCTGAAGAAAGACGGCGTCTCAGCTCCTCGGCAACATACTCGGCGGTCGGAATGAACCGACAGAAGAGGATGGGGTTGAAGCCGTCGCGCAACAGGTCTTTGACCAGACGCACGGCTTTGACGAGCTTCAGGTCCGCGTCTCCCTTCAAGCCGTCAGCTGTGCGCGCCATCTCACGGAGGCGCCGGCGTTCGGATTGGTCCTCATCGCCGACGGGCTCGGCGTCGCTGCCGGGAACGATGTCCATGCCTTCCGGGGATTCATCTTCGGCGGGATCGAGCACGGTCCGGCGGCCAATGGCATCGGCTTCCTCGGGGGATTCGGCATCCGCGGTGGAGGCCCGGCTTCTCAATGTCGCCGCCGCGGCGGCGGGGCTGCTGGCAAGGGAGCGCAGCAAAGCGAGGGCGGACCACCAGAGAACCCGCTGGCGGAACCGGTTGTCGCCGGGGACCGCGACCTTTTCCCTGGCGTAATTGAGAACATGCTGGAAAAACTTCTTGTACTCGGGCGAAAGCTGGTAGTTGTCCTCCCTGTCCTCGCGGCCGGGGAATGGTGTGTCGCATCCAGATATCGGGTTATGTCGCCTCTCCTGCGCTGAACGAAACAGGAGGCCAGGCGTCTCCGATGACGCTCGTTCTCAGGGCCGGCCAGGTCCTGAGGCAGGTTGGCAAAATCGGCATCCACGAAAGCAAGGAGAGACCGGAAGGCTTCTTCGTTGCCGCTGTGTGGGGTTGCCGTGACCAGAATCATGTGGCGGTCCACGTTTGAGGCAAGGCCTTTCACAAGCTGATGACGCTGGTGCCGGGCTCGTCCGCCGAATCCTCCGTAGGCGCAGCTGTGGGCTTCGTCGATGATGACCAGTTCAGGACAGGCGCGGAGGAAGTCGTCGCGGCGGCGATCGGATTTGATGAAGTCTGTCGAGACTACCAGGAAATCAAACACTTCGAAGATCGACTGGCCGACGCGGCATTGGCGATCCAGTTTAGTGGCTGTGCTGGGAAGGACCAGCTCGGCGTCGATGTGGAACTTGTGGCTCAACTCACCCTGCCACTGCTCAGCCAGTTGTGGCGGACAGAGCACTACCATGCGGCGCACCTCTCCGCGGTCGATCAGCTCGCGGGCTACCAGGCAAGCTTCGACCGTTTTCCCGATGCCGACGTCGTCGGCGATAAGCAGTCGGACGGGATCGAGCTTGAGCGCCATCAGCAGAGGCACAACCTGGTAGGGACGCGGCTCCACACTGATGCGGCCGAAGCAGCGGAACGGGCCGGCGCTGGACCGGAATCCGAGGCGCACGGCGTCGCGCAGCAGGCGGCAGGAGCGATAGTCGCCGGGCTTGCTCGGATCCGGAAGGCCGAACGAGGCGGTTTCGACGGTCTCGAGAGGGAGGTAGATACCAGTAACTTCTTCATCCGCGCCCCCGAGCGGGCGGAGGACGAGCAATTCGTCCTCGGACTCGGGCAGCACGACCCACTCCCTTCCTCGTGCCCTGACCAATGAACCAACTGCGAATGGCATCAATTACCTCTTGCCGATTTTTCAGGCGCTCTCTGAAAGAATAAAAGCTACCGCAAAGGCGCTAAGACGCGAGGCCTCAAATGAATCCCACGTCGTGGTCGGCGACACGGTTGTGTCTCACGGATTAACTGCTAGCGTCTTTGTGTCTCACTTTTGGCGAAAAATGAGACACAATCTCGTTTGAGGTTAATAGGTGAGACTCAAAGTACATCCCTTCCCCCCACTCAATTTCCGCCGTTGACTCCTCAAACCCAGAGGCAGTATCATGGCGGTGGGATCTGAACCCCGGCACGTCTGGGCAGTAGGATTCCTCCGGGGAGTCGAAAGACTCCCTTTTCCTTTTAAAGCCGCTTAAAGCCGCACAATTCCATAGGGATCCGCTTGCGAAGCCACCTTGCAGAGCACCGGATCCAAAACCTTGAAGTAGCCTGTCGCCCCCTTCTTCCTGAAATAGGCGGAAGGCGCCAAGTACTGATACAACAAGAACGCCACAAGATCCGCTGCCTGTATGAAGTATGAGTGCGACGAGTCACGGAAACTCGGATCTTCGATAATCTTGCTAATCCCTATGTTCCGGTATCCGGGGCCGAAAAACGGCTGGTTGGGAATCGGATTGTAGCGCCGCATCCTTCGAAGCAGATCTGTGATTTTCTTGTTCTCAGTGTTGTCCGGAAAAAGCATCCCTCTTTCATCTGGATTGGCGGGACCGCGAAAGTTCCTATGATTTGCCGTATTTTCAAAGCGCTGGATCAATGCCTTCCACGCCATCTCAAAAATATCGTACGCTGCGGTTTTGCCGAGTTTGTCAACGGCAACATTGATGATGTTCAGATCAGTCATCGACGCGATCTCGCGAGCAAGCATGCGGATTATGGTGAGGCGGTCATTCCGCTTGATGCGAATCATATCGCCTGGATGAGTGATGAAGCGCGCCGCGTGAATCTCCTCACGAAGACGGACTCCAAATTGAGCTTTCATCCGTCTGCGAAACTCGATCAGTTGCTCAAGACATGCCTGCCATCGCAGCTCATGCACGACCAGGCCGGAGAGCACAAAGTGGCGAGTCGGTGAATTGGTCATACCGGAATCCCCACTCTCGTCGACGTACATCAGATACATCCAATATCCTCCGACACCGCGGAAGCGTCGTCTGAAACACTAAGGGCTGGCGCAAGAATGAATTCACATTTTGGCGCGAGCGCCGGGCGGGCAGATGCGAGGCGCCGCGATGCAGGCG
>DASQID010000358.1:0-6081 GCA_035631775.1 Acidobacteriota bacterium | reverse complement strand
TAAGATCCGCCGCTCTGAGATTAGCCCCGCGGAAGATGCCGCCGGTGAATGTGGCCCGGCAAAAGTTGGCCTGGCTCATGTTTGCATGACCGAAGTTCACCGAATCGCCCTCCGCGCCGCTGAAATCGCATCCTGGAAGTTCGGTGTGGGAGAAGTTTGCGGCGTCCATTTTCGCGGTCAGAAAGCGGCACATATGAAGACGGGCGTGGCGAAAGTTCGCTTTCTCCAGATCAGAATCGCTGAATTCGCAGCTGATCAATATGGCGTGATTGAAGATGGCCCCCTGCAAATTCGCCTTGGCAAAGTCACAGGCATGCATCTTTGCGTCATAGAGGCGGGCCTCACGCATATGTGCGACGCGCAACTGAGTGCCCTGCAAGCGTGCCTCGGTGAAATTGGCCTCGGCCAGCAGGCATCCGTTGAAGTTGACATCGGTCAGGTCGGCTTCCGAGAAGTCCGCCTTGTACAGGTTCGCGCTTCGCAGGTCGGCTCCCCTGAGGTCGGCTCCACTGAAATTGGCTTCCGAGAGGTTCGCCTCGAGAAATGCGGCTCCCACCAGCATTGCATTGCGGAGATCCGCATGTTGCAGGTCAATGTCGGGCAAGATTGCGCCGCGCAGCTCAGCACGCTCCCCGCCATTCCCCTCCAGCCATCGCTTGTGCGTATGGAGGATCTCGCGCAGCGGCCGCCCGTAGACGAGGATTCCGTCTTGGCTCACGCTTCGACGCAAGGCAGTCCCCTCGGCCCAGATGGCCATACCAAGCCTCCTACGCGCTGTATCGTCGAAAGCCTTACCGGACTTTAGGTTTCGACCGGGCTCTGGTAAACGAAAAGGCGCCTCCTATCTCTATACCAACAATGGACTTTGACCAAAACCAGGGGCATGAACCGCCCTGCCGGATTCGCCCGATAAGGGCTGTGCACGGCTGCACGTGATGGCTGGACATACAACTGTATCTGTGGGAAGCTTTGTGATATATACAGCCGGAGGACAAAAGCCCGCCCACAGTGCGACTCTGGTTCGACCATGATTGGCGAAAAGCTCGGCAAGTATACGATCTTGGAATCCCTGGGCACAGGCAGCATGGGGACCGTGTACAAAGCGGAGGATCCCGACGGCCGGATTGTCGCGCTGAAACTGATCCGATCTCAGGTGCTCTACGATGTCGAACGGCGGGAGCGGTTTCTGCAGGAGATTCTTGCGGCAAGCCTAGTACGTCACCAGGGCATCTGTCCAATCCTTGAAATTGGGGATGAGAACGACGACTTTTTCATCGTAATGCCCTTCCTCGAGGGTAAGACTCTCGAACAGCACTTGGAGCGCAAACCGTTACCCTGGCGGCATGTCCTGGATATCGCCATCCCGATCGGGGACGCGGTTGCGGCCGCTCACGCTGCAGGGGCCGTGCATCGCGGACTCAAGCCAGCCAACGTTTGGCTGCGGACAGATGGCTCCGTTGTCATTTCCGATTGCTCAGTAGCCCGCTTCACTGAAATAGGAAAGCGCACACTCAACACCCGTGCAGAGCCGAGATTGGACTTTGCCGACACCCTGATTCCGCGCGCTGCCCTTGCGTACATGTCGCCGGAGCAGGTATGCGGCGATATTGTGGATTTGCGGACGGACGTCTTCTCCCTTGGCACCATACTCTACGAGATGCTGACAGGACGCCACCCCTTCGACGCCCGCAATTCGCTTTCGCAGATGAGTGCGATCCTCGATGCAGATCCTGTTCCTCTCGGCTCGAAGCTGGGTTCCATTCCGCCGGAGTTGAATTTGATCGTGCGAAGAGCGCTTGCCAGAGAGCCCTCAGACCGCTATCAGAGCATGGACGACCTGCTCGCGGACTTGAAAAGAGTGCAGCAAGCAGGCGATGGCGAACCGTATTCACCGCCGGTGGCCAACAAGAGACGCCTTTCCACTCTCGTCTTGTGGCTGGCAGCGATCACACTTCTGTCAGCACTGATTGCCGCAACGCTCCGTTTCCTCAATCTCCTTTAGCGGGCCGAAAAACCTGCCACGAATCTCACGAACTACAGGAATGTAATAGATCATTGCCGTAAGATTCGTACTACTAACCCGCAATTCCGTGTCCTCCTGGCAAGGAATTCCTTAGGCGAGAAAATGCCTTCAGCAAGATCAAAGTTCACAGTTCGTGGTTCGCAGTTCGCTGAGGGCACTGATCGCCGGCAGACTGCAAACCACTGCGAACAGCTAACTGCGAACGGCGAACCTGAAATCAGTGCAGTGATTATAGGGGTCATTGCGGCCTCCTACTTTTTGGTTGCGGCTATGCCGCGCCGTGTGATTCGCTGCAGATTTTGATAGCTGGCGCCCAAGCGTGATTTGGTGGTAATTTTTGAGGAAGGAGGTGCATATGCCATTCTGTCCCAGCTGCCGAACCGAATATCGTGAGGGCTTTGCCCGCTGCAACGAGTGCGACGTCGAACTCGTCGGTGCTCTGCCTTCGGCCGAATCAGACAAGTCCGATCCGGAGGACATGCAGTTGGTGGAGCTCGCCTCTTTCCCCAATGCCGCCGAAGCCGAAATGATCCGGGAGCTGCTGGAGGGAAATGACATAGATACGGTGATACGAGGAGACACGGATCCCATCGGGGCGACCAGCGGAGCGGAACCGGCAACCCTGCTTGTCGCACAAAACGACCTGACCCGCGCCCGCGAGATCTACGAGGCTTTCTTCGCGGGTGACGTAAACCTGTCGGAGAGCACGCCGGGCGAGCCTCAATAGGATGAGGCCGGCGTCGATCCGGATTCCAGGCGGAATCAAAACCTGACATAATAGTGTGCTGCTCGGATTTCCAAGGAAGGAGAATCCCTGTGGTGACATTCTTGCTCTGGTGCATCCTGTTCGTGCTCTGCTGGCCTCTCGCGTTGCTGGCGCTTGTCTTGTACCCCCTGATCTGGCTGATTCTGCTTCCATTCCGGATCGTCGGAATCGCGGTCGGCGGCGTCCTCGAGCTGCTGTGGGTGATTGTCACGCTGCCCGTTCGCATTCTCAGAAAGATCATCTGATTGAGAGAGGTTTAATGCGCTCTGAAGACTTCATTGTCCGGCAGCAAAACGAAGGCGAGAGTTCCGCCGCTAACGACGCGGCAGGGCGTCCGGAGGGAATGGCTGCACCTATCCGCGGAGGAGGTCAGCGAATCGTCGAAAACATGGAAGCGAGCCTGTCGGTGCCCACGGCCACCTCATACAGATCCATTCCGGTGAAGCTGCTGGAGGAAAACAGGCGAATCATCAACGAGCACCTCGAGACCGATAATCGCGGCAAAGTTTCCTTTACACACATTATTGCATGGGCGATTGTGCGCGCCATCAGCGAGCAGCCGGCTTTGAACGCCGCGTACGAGGTGATTGGCGGAGAGCCTCACCGCGTCCTGCGCAATTCGGTCAACCTAGGCGTCGCAGTCGATATCGAGCGCAAGGACGGCGGCCACACGCTGCTCGTGCCCAACCTCAAAGGTGTCGACAAGCTGTCCTTCCGCGCGTTCCTCGAGCGTTACGACGAGACCATCGCCCGCGCCCGCAAGGGCACTATCGATCCCGCGGACCTTCAGGAAACCACGGTGACGCTGACGAATCCCGGCACGGTCGGTACGGTCGCTTCCCTGCCCCGACTCATGAAACATCAGGGAGCCATCATTGCGACCGGAAGCATCGGCTACCCTCCGGAGTATCACGCCTGGTCCTCGCGGGCATTGTCGAGCCTCGGGCTCAGCAAGGTAATGACCATAAGCTGCACGTATGATCACCGAATCATCCAAGGGGCGGAATCCGGCAGCTTTCTCAGCAGAGTCAACGATCTGCTGCAGGGACAGGGCGGTTTCTTCGACCAGATTTTCAAGGATCTGAAACTCCCCGTCGTTCCCGTCCAATGGGCCAGAGACCAGCACCCCGCGTTCAGCGGTGTGACTCCGCAGCGCGAGGACCTCGAGAAGCAGGTCGGAGTTCTGCAACTCATCAATATGTATCGGGTGCGCGGCCACCTCATCGCTAACCTGGATCCACTGGGGGAGGAGGCTCACTACCACGCGGAGCTTGACCCTGCGACCTATGGACTGACCGTATGGGACCTTGACCGCGAGTTTGTGACCGGCGGCTTGGGCGGCCTGAGCCGCGGCAGTCTCAGGGAGATCCTCGGTATTCTGCGCCAGACTTACTGCCAGAGGGTGGGAACCGAATATCGCCATATCCAGGATTTCGCTGAAAAGGCGTGGATACAGGAGAGGATCGAGCCGGCGGGGAACAGGCTGCCGCTGGCCCGTGTAATCAGGCTGGGAATTCTGAAAAGTCTGCTTGAAGCCGAAGGATTCGAAAAGTACCTTCACACCAGATTCATCGGGCACAAGCGTTTCGGACTCGAAGGTGCCGAAACTACGATACCGGTTCTCGCCCGTATCCTTTCCGATGCCGCCAATGACGGTGCCAAGGAAGCAGTCATAGGCATGGCCCACCGCGGAAGGTTGAATGTTCTGGCGAATATCATCGGCAAGCCTCTGCCCAAAATACTGTCGGAGTTTGAAGAAAACACGGATCCGCTTGCCACACTGGGTTCAGGAGACGTCAAATATCACATTGGCTCCGCCGGCATATTCCGCTCCGCCGAGGGTAAGGAAATCATGGTGGCGGTCGGGCCGAACCCGAGCCACCTCGAGTGGGTCAATCCGGTTATCGAGGGCATTGTACGGGCAAAGCAGGCGCGCCGCGGGGACCGGAGGCGGGAGCATGTAATCCCAGTCCTGGTCCACGGGGACGCAGCCTTTGCCGGCCAGGGTGTGGTGTGGGAGACCATCAACCTCTCGCAACTGCACGGCTACAGCACCGGCGGCACAATCCATGTCATCATCAACAACCAGATCGGCTTCACCACGACGCCGGAAGAGGCCCGCTCTTCGCCGTATGCCACCGACCTCGCCCGCTCGGTCCAGGCCCCGATCTTCCACGTCAACGGAGACGATCCGGATTCCGCAATTCGCGTGGCCCGCCTAGCCTACTCCTACAGGCAACGCTTCAAGAAAGACGTGGTCATCGATATCTTCTGCTACCGCCGCCACGGGCATAACGAGGGCGATGAACCTAGCTATACGCAGCCGCTTCTCTATAGAAAGATCGAGGAGCATCCATCGGTGGTGACCATGTATGCGGAGCGGCTGGTGCGCGAGGGGGCGGTGACGCAGTCTGAAGTGGAGGGCCTTCGCGAGGCGTACCACAAGCAACTGGAGGAGGCGTATCAGCAGAGCCTGAAGGGGGATCAGCGTTTCGAGCCGGACATCCCGCTGGCTGTCACGGAAGAGGAACTTCGTGAGTTCCAGCCCACGGGTGGAACCAATGTGGGGATGGAAATGCTGAAGCTGGTGGGCCGCGGACTCAGCACACTGCCCGATGGATTCCGCCTGCATCCCAAGCTCAAGAACTTCATAGCCAGGCGCCGCGAGTTGACCGCAGGGGACACCGAGATCGACTGGTCCTATGCAGAGGCGCTGGCCTTCGGCACCCTGGTGTACGAGGGCACGCCGGTGCGACTCAGCGGACAGGACAGTGCCCGCGGCACATTCAGTCAGAGGCATCTGATTCTCTGCGACCTCGAGACGGGCGATGAGTACGTGCCGTTGCAGCACATCAGTCCCGATCAGGCACAGTTCGAGGTTTTCGACAGTTCCCTTTCCGAGGCCGGTGTCCTCGGTTTTGAATTCGGATATAGCGTCGCGGATCCTCTGAGTCTCGTCATATGGGAGGCTCAGTTCGGCGATTTTGCCAATGCGGCGCAAGTCATAATTGACAATTTCATCGCAAGCGCCGAAGCCAAGTGGCGGCAACCCTGCGATCTCGTCCTGCTGCTTCCTCACGGGTATGAAGGACAGGGTCCAGAGCATTCGAGCGCGCGCCTGGAGCGCTTCCTTTCCCTCAGCGCAGAAAACAATATGAGGGTATGTTCCCCCACCACGGCCGCGCAGTACTTCCACCTGTTGCGACGGCAAATGCGCGATGCGGAGCGGATACCGCTGGTGGTGATGTCCCCAAAGAGTATTCTCCGCCACCCCCGGACAATGTCACGGCCG
>DASQID010000357.1:0-5601 GCA_035631775.1 Acidobacteriota bacterium | reverse complement strand
CAGCCTGAAAGGGCGCGACGGTGCTCGCGCCAAAATGTTAATTTATTCTTGCGCCAGCCCTAGGGATCTGTCTTCCAGGGGGAGGTTCTGCATGCGCGTTGTACTCGGTTCAGATCACCCCGGATTCGAGATGAAAGAGGTCCTGCTGACTTTCGTGCGCGGATTGGGGCATGAGGTGCTCGATATCGGGACCAACAGCACCGCACCGGTAGATCATCCCGATTTTGCCGAGGCTGTTGGAACGGCAGTGCAGAGCAGTCTGTGGTCTTCCAGAACCTTCCTGTCGAAACTGCCTGCTGCCATCTGATTTTGTAGACATCTCTGCTGAGACGCACTATCCTGGTGGTACTCGAGATTCAAGAAGTCACCTATTGGGGCATTTTATGGACGCATTGAAAGGCCCCATAGAAGAATCACTTTCTCCTCGTCTCAACGCAGAACCCCGTACCTCGCCCAGGAAACTCTCCAATGTTGAGGCCCTAATTCAATCCCTCACCAGTGAGTTTGACCTGGTCATGGGAAGACCCGAGCGCGTCGCGGCTCTCTGTTCCCTGCTTGCGCAAGAACTTCAGGCTCTTTCCTGGGCTGAGAAATGTGAGACGCTTTCCCGATTGCTCCCCCTTCTGCACAGTCAGTCGGGTGCGCGCGCGTCGACGCTATTTGCCCTGCTGGAATCGGAGCTGCAGGAAGCCGAGGATCCATGGCCGCTGCTGAGTGGAATGCTGACCGCAAGGGATCAAAACCTCGCGCTGCGGGCTTTGGATTTGACCGGGTCGCGCGTTGCTGAGCAATCCCTTCAGGTCAACCGTGAGGTCGCACTTTTCCTGGCGGAACAGGTCGAGACAGAGCATTCTCCCCTCGCCGAACATTCATCATTGAATAGGATCGCCTCTATCCTGGTCTGCCTCACTTCCCTCGGGCGATCGGAGCCCACATCCAATATCGATTTGTTTCTTAACGAAGGCGACAGGAGGCTTCGTAGGCTCGCGGCAAGACTGTTGGATCTCGGCGGACAACTGCCTTCGCCCACACTGGCCGCAGAGCTGTTAGGCCGTGATTCATACGAATTCCTGCGCCCGTACCTGGATTACACGCGCGCCACTCACCTGGATTTACTCCGCATTGCCTGTGATTCGCAGGCCCCTCCCGTAGTTTCCTCCCTCCGCAAGGCTGAGGCGGTTTGCGGCAAGGTGTTGCTCAGGGAGGTTATTGCCGAGATGGGATGGGCTCGTGTAAACCTCGGCCTCGAGGTTCGCCAATACACCGGTATCAGTGTCGGCGGGTCCCTCCCGTTGACAGCCCTGCCCTTTGAAGTGCCAATGCTTGAAGGCTGCAAAGAAGCTCGCCGTGTGTTTGAAAACTATTTGTTCATCGTCCATGGCGGGGAGCCGGGGGAAAGCACGGGGGAAAGCGCTGGTGGTGATCCGGTGGCTCACTTTCGAGCCTACAACCTGGCTCACGCCGAGGCGCTTAGGGATATTTTGGATCTGGCTCCGCTGACGTCCGAGAAGGTGCGCCGCATTCTCCGGCGTATGGATCGGATTGTTGAGGATTTCGTCGTGCTCTTCACGGCTCATACTGATGAGGCCAGGATACTCCCCGGGATCTACCGGGAGCTCAGGGAGAGGATCGTCCATGAACTGAATAGCGAAGCCGTTCAGCCCCAGTTGTCAGCCGAGCTCACCAGGCTTGTCCAGATGTTTGAGGACCCTCTTTCGCTGGGTGGCGTCCGAACTCTTCACGGATTAAAGCGCTATCTGCACCAGAGAGGGCTCCGGCTGGGCATGCGTCTGGTTCAGGCCGGGCGATCGACCAACCGAACGGTTGATGTTGCGGTTGCATCGCACAGGCGTCTCATACGCACGACGAACACCATCCACTATGTCGATTTCGAACCGGAGACGGGGGAGGGTGAGACTCGAGCGGCAATCTCCTATCCGGTGGCCGCACTTGCCGATGCCCTTGGCCACCAATTGCTGTACGGGCAGGAGAGTTTTCCGAGCGTCAACGTGTTCTGCTATGGGAACGAGGTGCATTATTACCTGAGTTACAAGAACCATCCCGCGCTTCTCCGCATCGATTTCTCCCCGCCCCTTCAGGGAGGGATGATAGACCTGGAGTACTTCGGAGTGAGTAAGTATGAACTATCACTCCACCCCAATCCTGCCCTTGAAGCTGTGCGCCTTCTTTTCCGGCGGCTGGAGTTTGATGTGCAGATCGACACCACGCGCATTCATGCACGCTATGACAAGGAGCGGGCCGTGGACCTCGATGACCTCTGCCGGAAGGCGGAAGCACTATTCGCCCTGGTTCCGTACCTGATGGACGTGGACTGGATTATCGGCGGATTGAACCTCGGCAGCGAAGCTCGGCGGAGTGTGGCTGAGGCGTGGGCGGAACGATTTGCTCTCTGGCATGTGCTGCCCCTGAGTCAAATCCTAACGAAGGACCGGCAGTCGATCCTCACGGGTGTTGAGGCAGGTCCCACGGGAGAGCATGAACTGGCGTGGTCCGGTGAGGGCTTCTATATGGACCGGTTCACCACAGCTGTCCCCGCTGATCTCTTGGAGCAACTGCAGTTTACCACCGACGATCTCGGCCTGGATCTTGCCATCGCCGGCGAGGTCAAGGATTTCAAGACCATGGGGCAAGTACGCCTTGAGCAGTGCTTCCTCGGCCCGATTCGCGAGGCGGTGGCCCATGGCGAGCTATTGGCCTTGCCGGAAGGTCTCCGACGTCGCTCTCCGTCCCTGTTCCGACGTGAGCACGAAGCGGTCAGACTCGCCGCCATTCTCGATTCTTCTGATGAATTCCTGAATTCCGCAGGCGATCTGGCCAGGCAGATAGCACCGTTTGAGCGATTTGTGCGCTTTCGAAGCACCGGAACAGTCGATGGTTATGAGGTCCAGCGGGCTCGCCTCTCCCTTGGTGGAGAGTGCCTTGGAATCTATGCCCTTCGGGATCAGGGCGGCATTATCCGTCTCGCGCTGTTTTCGCGCGGGGAGGGGCTCTGGCAGGTGCGCAATGATCCCGGGAGTCCTTGGGTACCCAATTTCAGCTGTGATGCAGCATCCCTGGCCCGCGCTCTGAGACGCGCCAACTGGCCCATGGAGAGCACACCGCCTCCGGCTGAGCGTGAGGCAGCAAAGATCAGACAGCACTTCCGAGGTGAAATCGAGGTGAGGCATCCCGCTCCGCTGCAGGGTGAGCGCATCGTGGTCGGCCTGAAAGCGTCTCCGGGACGCGCCGTCGGGCCGGCTCTCTTCGGCAAGACGGGCCGCTCCCCAAAGGACTTCGATGGCGCCGTGCTCATTGCTCCTGCTGTGCGCCCCGAGGACAACACTTTCTTATATCACGCAGCCGGAATCGTCTCTACGGGCGGCGGCGTCCTCAGCCATGCCGGTCTTATTGCCATTCAATTCCACAAGCCGGCTCTGATCATATCGGGCCAATGGCAGCAGACCGCCGACAGCTCGTCCGTTCTGCTTTATCGCACGCTGGAATTCAAGGAAGAACAGTTGGTGCTGCAGGGACGACACATATCGTTGCGCCGCCAGATGCGCGAGCGGGAATACGAACTGCGGGAGGGAGACCTTGTCGTATTGGATGCCAACGAAGGAGTGCTTCGTGTCCTTGGTCAGGAGCGGATGACAATCGCCCTGCATGAGGGCTTTCAATTGCTCGACGACACTTCGCGCCGGCTGGGGCACGCAACTGACTCCAAGGAAATACTGTATTTACGAGGCCGGCGATTGCGCGCGAGGCACCAGATCGAGAAATCGCTGGCGAAACTTGCCGACCCGGTCCTGGCGGTGCATGTGGTCGACGAGATCTTACTGGGAAGGATTGTGGAGGATGCGGATGCGGGACAAGGCAAGAGAGCCGGGCTTCTGTCTCTGATCCTGGCCAACTCCTCGGTCGGGGAACTCGCCCGGAGGCACTTGCTCCAGATCTCTTGCGCGATGGAACAGCGCTACCGCCGCCTGGTTGGTAAGGCTCTGGAAGGAATCCCCGCTTCGAGGTCGATATATGAAATCCTCGCCATGAGGCTTGATGTCCACCGCCTCCGGCGGTCGCTCCGGGAGACTGCGGGTGCGCTGCAGCAATGCGGTCTTCGTGAGTTCCGGCCACCCGGGCTGGACGTTGACAGGCTCGAAGCGTCAGTCCGGCTCCGGCTCATGGAACTTCGAACGGAATTGGTCCGCGCCGGGGGGAGGATGCCGGCAACTTCGCCAGACACATTCCAGTCCCGTCAATTGCTTCTCCAGATCGGGCGAATAGATGCGCTCTTAAAGCACGGCAACGTGGCAGCCTGCGGGGGGCTGCCGGCCTCCCAGCTGAACGGCCCGCCGGCTGCGGCCGCAATGAAGCGTTTTGTGCTTGGCTCAGGCGAATGCGGGCTCGACGTGTTCCCGCTTATAGGCTGGAAGGCCGCCAATCTAGCCGAAGCGGAGCGTATTGGAGGACCTGGATTGGTTCCGCCATGGTTTGTAGTTACAGACAAGGGATTCGAGGAGTTGTTGGAGGAACCCCTGGATAAGACCGCCGCAGGCCGGGAAGGCATTCCCCCGAGTGCGCTCAATCTCCGTGAAGCGATAGGCGCAATCGCCGCACGGCGGGATGTCGACAATGCGCTGAAATCGGCGCAGATCCGCTGGCTCTGGGAGAAAGTGACCCTCCCACCTGGACTGACCGAGGAAGTCCTCGCATCCTACCGGCAACTCGCCGACGACGCGCCCACAGTAAAGGACCACGCACGGCCCTTCGTCGCGATTCGCTCCTCCGCACGCGAAGAAGACGCGGAGCGCGCCGCCCGGGCCGGTGAATTCGAGACTTTTCTTTTTGTTCGGGGAGAGAAAGCCCTGCTCGACCACCTCAAACGCGCATGGAGCGGGCTCTGGACCGAGCGGGCACTTCACAACCGTGCAATCCTCGGAACCGGATGGGAAAAGACCGGTGGCGGCATAATTGTCCAGCGCATCGCCTGTTCCCGCGTCTCAGGTGTGTTGCAGACGGTGAATATTGCCGAAGGGGAGGTGCGCGAAATGGTGATAAATGCCGGACTCGGCCTTGGCGAGGGAATAGTCTCGGGCGTGGTTGCGGCTGACCACGTCGTAGTGGACAAGGAAAGCAACCTGGAGACAGGACCCCTTCGCTTCCGCTACGTCACCGCCGACAAACGCTCGCGCGTAGTCTTCAACAAGCGGCGGGAAATGGGAACGATGCTCGAGGAGACCCTCTATCACCAGCGGCTCAGGCCCGCCCTGGAATATGTGGAACTTGCAGAGCTCGTCCGCACCGCTGCCTCGCTTGAGGCTGCATATGGGTTCCCGCTGGACATCGAATTCGGCATCGAAGGGACTAAGCTGTGGATACTTCAGGTGCGACCGGTTGCGACCTTCGTTTCTGTGCTAAAGGAAACAATCGAGCACTATCCGCTCAGATGATTGACGATTTACGATTGACGATTGAAAGGGCAGGACCTGGATCAGTTGTCCGACTGCTGCATGGTACCCATCGGTATGCTTCTCTCCATTCCGCGAAATTGGGGCCAGGCGGAATTCATGTGCAGGGGGTCATCAGACCTCCTGGTGGGGGGGG
>DASQID010000356.1:0-8487 GCA_035631775.1 Acidobacteriota bacterium | reverse complement strand
GCTTTGTCGAGTTTCCTTTACGGGGTAAGCCCCTTCGATCCGGTCACCTTTGCCGGGGTGGCGTTGGTACTCGGTCTTGTGACCATGGTTGCTTGTTATTTTCCCGCGCGTCGTGCAACCAGGGTTGACCCGATCATAGCTCTACACTATGAGTAGGTTGCCTTTACGTCGGCTTTCCACTAACTGCTTTGCGCATTCCTGACTGCGAGCGGGAGCACTGAAGTTTTATCCGGCATTGTCCCGGACTCCGGGACCCAGCAATCCGTCCGGTTGTCAGTGGCGGCTGCCGGGTTGGACCAGTTGAAACTAAAGGACATAGCTTCTTGGACGATATGGGAAAATGGTAATAAGATGACGAAAGGGTCCTCACCGCGAAAGCCGAAACCGCCGCTCGTGCTGTCAAATCTGCCTCCTTTTCCCAGTGTTGCCATGAGAGTCATGCAACTACTGCGAAATACTGAGGTTCGCCTCAAGGAGCTCAGCGACCTGATCAGCACCGATCAGAGTTTCTCTGCCCAGGTTCTCCGCCTGGCCAATTCACCCCTGTTTGGCTTCCGGACCGAAATCAAGGGCATACTCCAGGCCACGGCCTTGCTTGGAACAGAACGAATGAAGGCGCTGGCATTCACAGCCGGACTGCAAACTTATCTGGAACGGCCGCTCAAGATTGAGTTGCTGAGGAAATGTTGGACGCACAATCTGGCCTGCGCGTTTGTAGCCGAAAAGCTCGGCCATGTCAGTCTAATCGAGGAGGACTTTGCCTATACAGCGGGTCTGCTTCACGATCTAGGGCGGCTTGCGCTGATGGTCGCCCAGCCGGTAAGGTATGCGAGGCTTGTAGCCGAGGCCGAGGAGGCCCCCTTTGACGTCCTCGCTCGCGAACGGGAATGGTTCGACACCGATCACTGCGAGGCCGGGCGTTGGCTGGTGGAGAACTGGAAGCTGCCTCAGGTATTTGCGGCGGTGGCAGCCCTTCATCACACTGCGCCGCCGGACGACAAACTCGACATAGTTACCATTGTGCGCTATTCCTGCCGGCTGGCCGATGCGATCGGATATCTCGCGATCAGACCGATTGCGAAACCGAGTGTCGACGGTGTTCTGGGAGGACTCCCGGAGCGCGAGCGAAGCCTTTTTCTTCCGCATCTGCAGAGGCTTCCCATCGACATTGACCTCAAGATCAAATCCATCGAGTAGTCCCCGACACCACAATTTTGACGTTGACAAAGAACACTATAATGGAGTAAAAGATCCATTATGTTGTTTTCACGTTCCGCTGAATATGGGATTCGCGCCATGACCTTCCTGGCTACCCTCCCGCCCGGACGGCTGGCAGGAGCGCGCGAGATCTCCGAAGCCGAGCGGATTCCAATGGCTTTTCTTTGGAAGATCCTGCAGAACCTGGCAAAGCGCAAGCTCATTCGATCCTTCAAAGGCCAGCGCGGCGGCTACGAACTGGCTCAGCCAGCCGATCACCTGACGTTGAGAATGATCCTGGAAGCCACCGATAGCGCAGACCGGATCGGGAACTGCGTGCTGGGGCTCCCCAATTGCAGCGATGAAAACGCCTGCCCCTTGCATGAAGCCTGGAAAGAACTGCGCGGCAATATGACTGCCATGCTTCACCGCAATACACTCGCTGACCTCGCGAGAGTCGCCGGGCGTCGCAATGGTGGGGTCGCGGCAGAATGATTTTTTTGAACGTATAATGGATAAACTAGTCCATTAATCCATAAACGTGACCGAAAACCGGGGAAGAAACCGGGGTGAAACAAGAAGGAGTTTGGAAGTCATGAATACCGCAACAGGCACACTGCGCAAGGAACACGAAGCCATCCTCAAAATGCTCGACGCGGCTGAGGAAGCCGCCCGGCAGCTTACAAGCAACATTCCAGTCGCGCCCGAGATACTCTCGGACCTGCTGGAGTTCCTGCGCACCTTCGCCGACCGCTGCCATCACAGTAAAGAGGAAGACCTCCTCTTCCCCGCCCTCGAGGAAAGAGGCCTGCCACGCCAGGGCGGCCCCATCGGCGTCATGCTTCACGAACACGAGCAGGGAAGATCCCTGATCAGGCAAATGGGTGAGGCCTCCGAAGCTTATGCGGCCGGAGATGCGAATGCCGCACAGATCTGGGCGATCGCAGCGCGCACCTATGCGGGCCTGCTCAGATCCCACATCATGAAGGAGAACAACATTCTTTTCGTGATGGCGGAGCGGATATTGACCCAGTCCGAACAGGAAGCTCTGTCGGCTGCCTTCGACAAAGTCGAAATCGAAAAACTGGGTGCCGGAACTCACGAGCGTCTGCACGCATTGATGGACAGGCTGCTCGCGGAGGTTTTCCCGAAAGTCAAGGCAGCCGTTTAATTTGGAGCTGCCATGGCCGTCGCTGAAAAAGACATAATCCCCTCACTGCAATGTGACTCCTCCCTGCCCGGATCACGACCAGATCGAAAGAAACTGGTCCGGCGGGCAGGGCGGGACTGGTCCCAGCCACTGCGCCGGTTGATCCAGGGACTCTTTCTTGCGCTCAACATCCTCCTCGGACTGCAATTCATCCTGTTTGTTCATTACTTCGAGTCCGGCGGCCGCACAGTACACGTGTCGAGGCCTGCGGGGGTCGAGGGATATCTGCCGATTGCAGGATTGATGAACCTCAAGTATTTCCTCCTCACTGGAAAGATACCGGCTGTCCATCCGGCTGCGATGTTCCTGCTCGGTGCTTTTCTTTTGATTTCCATAGTTTTCCGGAAGGCCTTCTGCAGCTGGTTGTGCCCGGTTGGGACAATTTCGGAGCTGCTGTGGAAACTCGGCAGGAAGCTATTTAAGAAAAACTGGACCATGCCACGCTCGATCGACTTTCCGCTGCGCGGTCTGAAATATCTGGTCCTGGGGCTCTTCCTCTACGCAGTTGCACTCCTCCCGGCGAATTCGATCGAGGCATTTCTCTCGAGTCCGTACGGCATCGTTGCCGACGTGAAGATGCTGAACTTTTTCCGCACCCTGAGTGAGACCGCGGCCATCACTATCATCGCTCTTGTTGTCCTCTCGTTTTTTTACATGAACTTCTGGTGTCGATATCTTTGTCCCTACGGTGCGCTGATGGGGCTTGCGTCCCTGATCAGTCCTTCGAAAATCCGGCGCGATCCCGACCTCTGCATTGATTGCGCTAAGTGTACGAAAGCTTGTCCTTCACTCCTGCCTGTTGCCGGGCTTATCACGGTGCGGTCTGCCGAGTGCACCGCATGCCTGGAATGCGTCGCGGTCTGCCCCGCAGAGGATGCGCTTCAGCTGTCCGTCCCGCGCAAGCGGCGCGTGCCTGCCTGGGTGCTGGCAACAGGCGTGGCGTTTATCTTCCTCGGGATCGTCGGATACGCCAAACTGGCCGGAACCTGGAACAGCAACATTCCCGATGCAGTCTATTTCCATCTCGTTCCCGTCCTCAATCAACTCCGGCACCCCTGAACTATAGTTCGCGGTTCGCAGTTCACTGTTCGCATAGGCCTGACTGTCAGACCGCGAACTGCGAACTGCAAACTGCCTTGTGGTAGAATCGCGTTCGTCTTCCAAACTTGAGGAGCAGACCATGAAGAAACTGCTTGTCACTAGCTTTGCATTGCTTCTGGCTATCACCTGCATATCATGGGCAGCCTTGGCCCAGAAGGCGCCTGCAAAAGGTCCCGGCGCCATCAAACCGACTGCGGCGGCAGCCAAGACGGCTCTGATCGATATTAACAGCGCTACCAAAGATGAGCTGGAAAAGCTGCCCGGCATAGGAAAAGCCTATTCGGAAAAGATCATAAAGGGGCGGCCGTACGCAAAGAAGGATCAATTGGTAAGCAAGAATATCGTGCCCCAGGCCACCTACGACAAAATCAAAGACTTGATCATCGCAAAGCAGGCGAAATAGCTGTTGGCGGCAGTGCAAAGCCGGGTTGCCAAGGCGTCCGGGACAAGGTACCGTTTACCTGAAGCAATTCGACTCGGGAAGGAGTTTCCGTGGGTGTTCCTGTCTCTCAGATGTGGACCGTGGCGTCCTATGTGATGAAGCAGAGGATGGCGGGCAGGAAGCGATATCCACTGGTCCTCATGCTGGAACCCCTTTTTCGCTGTAACCTTGCCTGCGCCGGCTGCGGCAAGATCCAGTACCCCGCACATGTACTGAAGCGACAGCTCTCCCCGGACGAGTGTTTCAGAGCTGTGGACGAGTGCGGAGCACCGATGGTCAGCATCCCCGGCGGGGAACCGCTCCTGCACCCCCAGATTGACAGGATCGTCGATGGCTTGATAGAGCGCAGAAAGTATATCTACCTATGCACGAACGCCCTCCTCCTCAGGGAGAAGATCGATCTCTTCAAACCAAGCAAATACCTGACCTTCAGCATCCACCTCGACGGGCAGAAGGAACACCATGATTTCTCGGTGTGCAGGGAGGGCGGATACGATCTCGCCGTGGGAGGCATCAGAGAGGCGGTGAAACGCGGCTTCCGGGTCACGACCAACACCACGCTATTCGAGGGCGCGGATCCCGCAAGCGTGCGGGCATTCTTCGACGAAATGATGGATATCGGCGTCGAGGGGATGATGCTCTCGCCTGGCTACAGTTATGACAAGGCCCCGGATCAGCAACATTTCCTGGGCAAGCAGAAGACCAAGCGGCTATTCAACCTGATCCTGAGCAACCGCAGGAAGAAATGGCGCTTCAATCAAAGTCCCCTGTTTCTCGAATTCCTGATGGGGATGCGGCACTACTCTTGCACACCCTGGGGCATGCCGACCTTCAACATTTTCGGCTGGCAGAAGCCGTGCTATCTCCTGCAGGACGGGTATGCGGACACGTTTGCAGACCTCATGGAATCGACCGAGTGGCACAGGTACGGCACGGAATCCGGCAACCCTCAGTGCGCCAACTGCATGGTGCACAGCGGCTATGAAGCTAGCGCGGTAAATGACACCTTCTTTTCGCTTCGAGGCTTTCTGGCCACGATCCGGGCGACACTTTTCAGCGGAAGCTACACCAACAAGGCGGCGCTCGGTGCCCTGAAGGCGGAGAGCGCGGCTTCGCGAAGCCTGGTGCCCCTCGAACTGGAACCCCGCACCTGATTTTCTTTGAGTTCGCGGTTCGCAGTCTACCGGTAGCCTTCAGCCTCCGTGAACTGCGAGCTGTGAACTGCCACGGTGAAGTGCATGACTGGAAAGATCGCTCCTCAATCAGGCAGTTCACAGGATCCTTCAACCGATGCCAAGGCCCGCGGGCAGCTGCAAGGATGGATTCCAGACCTCGCGACCCCCGAGGAGATCCGATCCGCGCTTGACAAGGCATTCGACTATCGCGGGGATGTGACCCTCACCTTGCGCAGCGGCGAGAAGATTGAGGGATACATTTTTGATCGTAAGTCTGACGGCACTTCACTCGATCGGTGCATGGTTCGAATGTTTCCGAAAGACAGGGGGGAGAAAGTGTTGATCCGGTATTCGGACATTGAGCGCTTGGAGTTCACGGGACGCGACACCGCTGCAGGAAAGAGCTTCGAGCTGTGGGTCAAGAGGTACAATGAGCGCAAGGCGCTCGGGGAGAAGAGAATCTCGCTCGAGCCTGAGCCGCTCGACTGATTGACGATTGACGATTTGAACCCCAATCCCGAAGGTGTGGAAGCACCCGGAGATTATGTGCGACCGGTTCGAATTGATTCAATCGTCAATCCACAATCATCAATCGTCAATTGCTACCCGCCCCGGCTCCGTACTACTATGCCGGTGATTGCGACACCGAGCTTCTCCCTGTAACATTCGGCACAAGTATGGAAACGAACATAATTCAAAAAGAGCGCGTCGAGGAAAACCGGGCCTTCGGGGCACTGAAAGAACTCATTCAAGGCGGAAGGCCGCTCATATATATCTGCTCGCCCGAAGAGGCGAGAGCGCACAGGCTGCTCGTAGATGCCGGGAGGCGTCTGTTCGACAAAGCCGTCCCGGTCTGGACATGGAGTTCCACAAGTGGCCTTCACAGGCCTGATGGCAGCCCCGCGACGGAAGACCCTCTGGGCGCACGACCCCTGCTCGATTATATTGCCGCACATAAGGGGTCGGCGATCTTCCAGCTCAAGGACTTTCACGAGTTTATGACTGCCTCTCCTGAAATCAGGCGGCGGCTGCGTGACCTCTACGAGCTCTGTCTGGACACCGGCAAGTTCCTGGTGATCACTTCTCCGCTGCGTACCATACCGGAGGAATTGAATCGCCAGCTGGCCTTCATGGAGTTGCATGCCCCGGATCTCGAGGAATTGGTCGGCTTTCTGCACCACGAAACGACCGGACTCGGCGGTCACGGCACCAAGATCGACACCAGCGACACGTCCCTTTTCGCGATGGCGCGGGCCTTGCAGGGACTCACGTTGGACGAGGCACGGCACGCCTTGCGCCGCGCCATCGCTCTCGGCGGCCGCCTGGATGCAGAATCCATGCCCCAACTCCTCGAGGAGAAGAAGCTGATTGTCAACAAGTCCGGCTTAATCCAGTACATCGCCGACGGTACTGAGATCGGGCATGTGGGAGGCCTCGAATACCTGAAGAAATGGTTGCTCGACCGCCGCAGGCTTTTTCTCGAGCGGGACAGCCTGCGCGCCGAAATCGTGCCCAAAGGAGTGCTGGTCATGGGCGTCTCCGGCTGCGGTAAGAGCCTCTCGGTAAAGGCAATCGCTGCCTGCTTCGGATTGCCGTTGTACCGCATTGACATGATCGAGGTCTTTTCCGGAAGGCACGGGAATCCCGATGGCGCTTTCGTCGAGGCCTGCCGCACGGTCGAGGCCGTGGCCCCTGCCGTGGTCTGGTTCGATGAAATCGAAATGGGTCTCACGGGAGGAACTGGAGAAACCAGCAGCAACCTTGGGCGCATCTTCGCTTTCTTCCTCACGTGGATGCAGGAAAAAACGCGCGGGCTGTTTGTCGCCGCCACGGCGAACAGAATCGATCTGCTGCCTGCTGAAATGATCCGTAAAGGACGCTTCGACGAGGTCTTCTTCATTGACATCCCGACGGAGGAAGAGCGCACCGACATCTTCCGCATTCACTTGGAGAAGCGCGGCATCGATCCCGCCGGGTTGCAGCTTCACCGCCTCAAGAGGATCAGCCAGGGATGGACCGGCGCGGAGATAGAGCAGTGTGTGGTTTCCGCTCTCACAGCGGTCCGGCTGGAGAACAAGACGGTCACGTTCGAAGACCTTCATCTGGCCGCACAGAACATCATCCCGCTGTCGAAAACGATGCGGGAGCAGGTGGATCACATCCGCTCCTGGGCTTACGACCGTGCGGTGCGCGCTTCCCCCCGCGAACAGAAGTCCGTTTAAAAAAGAGACGTCCCGAAGTTTGCCTGCGGGATTATTCCGGCGCTTCGGCGCTCTCGAGCATGGCGATGTCGGCGAGATCACGGGGGCGCCCGGTCGCACGCTTGTTTGCTATAAACTCACTCCTGCCAAGAACTGCCACCCGGACATCCGCAATGTTGAGGGTGAGTCTCCCCACCCAGGCCTCGTTCCACCCAACGCCGGTAATTGAGGTGAGAATGTCGATGCGGCTGGGGGCGATTCCGATCTGAAAGACGGTTCCGTTGCGCGTCAGATCCTCTGAGGAAAGATCGAAAAGGGGACTCCCGAATTCCTTGAGGGCCCGCAACACACGCTCCGCATTCTCATGGGTTGGACGAACCCAGATGTCCAGGTCTCCAGTGGCGCGCGGGACACCATGAGCGGCCAGCGCATGAGCGCCGACGATTATGAACTCAGCCTGAGCTGCGGATAGTGCGGACAATATCTCGACGAAGTCGGGGTTCATTCAAGCATCCCTCCTTGAACATCCATGCCTGCAGGGTGAGTGTCCAGACCATCGAGATCCGCTCTTCAGGAGGCAGCGATTTCAGCTCCCTGTCCAACCTCTTATGCTCCAGGTCGGTTTTCCGAGTTTGATATTGCGATCGATTCAATATGGACCTCCGCCGGGTTCATAATTCAACTGGATGCCATCCTAACCCGGTGGTTCCCGCCGCGCAAACGGAGATGGTGGTTCGACTCAGGGTCCGCGCAAAACTAACTTCACATTTAGGCTGAAAAAGTCCTGCGGGGCCGGTCTGATGACCCCCCGCACATGAATACATTCCGGGCCAAGATACGATCTCATTTCTACCCGGACCCTAAGTACACGATTCCGCAAATATGGTGACGTATTTTGTGGGACGCAGAAAACGCCGCCTTTAGGACGCTGTGCTCTCGGCGCTATCGGCGTGCAAACGCGCGCTGGACATTGCCGGCTTCTGCGTTCAGAAAATACGTCAGCGTATTTATGAAAAAGCCCACTAAGGGCTGGCGCAAGAATAAATTCACATTTTGGCGCGAGCACCGTCGCGCCTGCGGCGCTCCTGGGGCGGGCAGATGCGAGGCGCCGCGACGCAGGCGATATCGGTGTATATCGTCGAGGAGCGGCAACGAAGCAGA
>DASQID010000355.1:0-3862 GCA_035631775.1 Acidobacteriota bacterium | reverse complement strand
CACCCCTTTCTCGCTGGGTTTTGGGCCAAATTGGGGGATTGAGTAGCCTGTCACCCGAATTCTTACTGGACGACGTAGTATTTGGGATCAATCTCCTGATTGTGAGCAATTTGCGTGACCGCGACAACCCACTCGGTCATGATTGTTCGGTCCTGGCCTTCGATTGTCAGGTCGAGCTTATATGAATGCGGCAGCATCAGTCCGTCCACCTCCTTGAAACCATCAAACTGTTCGACAAGCGTGTAGACTGTGTCCCGCTGACCTGATGATTGGCCAGGAGTAGAAACCATCATAGGGGGCTGCACCAGTCTGTATTGGGTGCGGACATGTCTGAAACTCTCCGCGTCGAAATCAAGGGAAACCTGCAAGTCCCCGCTTCCTTTTTTCGCCCTGTATTTCACTTCGTGGCACTGCTTTCCCTCGATCTTCTTGAGTCCGGTATAGTCCAGTTTGGGCTGTCTTGCAGCCAGATCCAGCAAGGGCCAGGCGGTCGAGAGAACCCCACCTAACAGACCCTCTTTCATGAACATGTCGTAGGTGTAGATGAACTTGGACAGGTCGGACCGCACTCCGGGCCGAATCTGGCCGACCGTCATCCTCTCACCATCGAATCCGATCTGATCGCCGGGGTAATCCAGTGCGGAGAAGCCCATAGCAAATCGAAGCTTCCGCCCTTCTGAGAGGATGTTGCCCTTTCCTGCGAGCTGGCCCGTTCCCCCAAGACGTGGAATCATTTGCGCCGATCCGCTTACGACCCGATTCTTGACAGCCGCCCGAGCTTCCGGGGTCCCCAGGGAAGCGAGATGCTTCGCGACAAGCTCCTCGGCTTTCAACTTTGGTTCTTTGGCGGGCACATCGAAGACGGAGAGACTGAAGGCAAGTAGTCCCAGCGCAAGCGGGAATTTGACCCTTGGCATAAGATCTCCACTGCAATGAAGTTGGCTTAAAAGAAATGACACGAGAGTTCAATAGCGCACTTCAGGAGCTAACACAAGAACAAAGGCTGTCATTCCATTGGGGAAGCCACTGCCTCTGGCGGTGCGACTCGGAAGGGCTTGCCCCCCTCGGGGGGGCTTTTTGAAGCCTCCTGTCTGCGGGTGGAGACTCACTTATATGTTCGGGCAAGGCTTTCCATGAATGCATCGCGGTAGGCGTCGGGGACTCGCAGAAAGCGCACCTTGGTCTGAGGGCTGAGGCTGGCCATTCCGTTCTGGCGGTCATACACATAAGGAGTGCCAAGCGGGTCCGTTGGTATATATCTCAGCCATCCCTCGCCCACCAGATTCTCCAGCTTCTGCGGAAACCGGCCCGTTCGTTGGTGGTATTTTTTCAGAAGATATTCGAGTGTCCACAGATCCTCGGCAACCTGAATGCTGAGAAGGTGGTTCCGGGCGTTGTCCTTGACATCCGCGCGCGAAGACTCCTGATATTGCCGCTGCCAGAGGGCTTTGGCCATGTCCATCGCGCCGCTCTTGGAAAACGCCATCGCAGCCAGGGCTGCCATCCAGTGTGGCGCCGAGGGGAGCCTGCTTGCTGCAAGCCACGTCTCTCCGGCCGACTTCAGATCCTTGACGTACCAGAAATAAACGAATCCTTTGTCGAATCCGAAATGCCAATCCGCCGGATGCCGTCTGAATCCCTTATCCAGCAACCTGATCGCTTCCTCCGGTTGCCCGGCTCCGACGGGATCCGGTTCGGAAAGAAAAATGCTGCCCACCCGATAGGCGTCCAGCAGATCCGGATCCAGAGTAGTAGTTATGTCAAGGAGCGTCGCCAGGTTCTTATAGCGAACCGGCCTCCGGTCGGCCTCCTCCCTGCGCCCGTAATATTGAATCGTCCTCATCCAGTAGAGGTCAGCGATCATGCCCTCGTAACCCAGAGAAAGTTTCTTCACGGCAGCAGGCGACCCGAAATAAAGCTGATCGGATACAATCGTTCTCTCTCCAAGGCGCGCCTGAACCCGATCCTGAACGGGTTTGATCAGAAGAGCCAGTGAGAGGCACGCACCGGACAAAATCCAGGACAGCAAATTTCTGCGTGTCCGGGTGGTAATGCTCATTTGAAATCCCGCCGCGAGAATACAGCAATCGAAATCAATAAGAGAATGCCGCAATAAACCACCGCATAAACCGTTACCCAGAACACCGCCGCGGGATCGATCGCTTGTCCATAGGCGGCGCCCTCGATGATATTGCGGCTGTCCATCGTGGTGAAATTGGACATGTTCGGGAGCACATAGTACAGCGCCCTGAACAGCCATCGCGCCGCCGGGGATTTCGACATCCGGCTGAACTCCAGAAGGTCGCCGTTGAAGTGTCCTATGATCCAGAGGAAGAGCGTGAACAGCGCCGAGAGGGCCGGTGTTGAGAAGGTTGAGAAAAGCAGTGCGAGCGCCGTTGTAAGGGCAAGCGACAGAAATATGAGGCACACCACGGGAATCAGCCGTAAATATGCTTGAGCGCCGAGTCCGCCATGATACTTCACCGTAAGAATCAGGCCGGTTGTCATGATGGCCACATTCACGAGCAGAGTGCACAACAGCCCGAGGAACTTGCCTAATATGAACTGGTACCGGTGGACAGGCTTGGCAAGAAGCGCATATACGGTTCGTTTCTCGAGTTCCTTGTAGACCAGACTGATCCCGATAAAAATCGCTATCAGCGTTCCGAATATGGAAATGGCGGAAAGCCCGAGATCGATGATGACCTTGTTCTCGTGCCCGAGCGTCAATTGGCCGAGCGCAATGGAGCTCAGGATCATGATGAGAGCAAACAAGATGAGGTTATAGAGGATTTTGTCCCGGACGTTCTCCCGGAAGGTGTTGCGGGCAATCGTCAGAATAGTCATCGCTGAAACCTCAAGTACGAATCGACCCACCGGTTGCCGAATCCGACTGCTTTGATTTTCCGGCGATCTCGGTGAAGAAATACTCCTCGAGCGAGGGGCGAATGGGATTAACGGAGATCAGTTCCGCTCCATGGCTCAGCGAATAGGACAGCACTGATTCCAGTGCCTGCGGAGAGGCGGCTCGAATGTGAACGCGGTCTCCGAACGGCGTCACTTCGTGGCACATCTTTTTCAGGGCTGCGGCGTCCTCGGAAGATAAGCGGGACATGATCACTTCGTGTCCTTCAATTTTGACTTTGAGGATATCTTCCAGCGCGCCGGATTCCAGTAGTTTCCCTTTGTTCAAGATTGCAACCCGGTCGCAAAGCGTTTCCACGTCGGGAAGAATATGAGAACTGAAGAACACCGTCACGCCGCGCGTTCTGAGGGAGGCAATTACCTGGCGGACTTCTCTTCGTCCCAACGGATCCAATCCGGACATCGGTTCATCCAGGAATACGACTTCCGGATCATTGATGATCGCCTGTGCCACCCCGATGCGCTGAACCATTCCTTTGGAGAATTTCCTCAACTGCAGCTTTCGTGCATCCGAAAGACCTACCTTCTCGAGCAACGCGGCGACCCTCCGGCCGAGTTCGGGCTGCCTGATGCCGAAGAGACTGCCGGCGTAGGTCAGCAACTCCTCCGCCGTGAGGTAGTCGTAAAAGTAAGGATTCTCCGGGAGATATCCGAGGCGTTTCCTCATCCCCACGGAACTCACAGGCTCGCCCAGGATTTTGGCCTCGCCAGATGTGGCGCGGAGCAAATTCATTAGAATTTTGAGAGTCGTAGTCTTGCCGGCTCCGTTCGGGCCCAAAAAACCGAAAATCTCGCCCCTCTCGACCTCCAGGTTGAGACCTTCGAGAGCACGGACAGGGCGCTTTTTCCAGAAACCCACGCGGAAGTCTTTGGTCAGGTTCTCGATTTGGATGACGGCCATAGGATTTATCCTCAGGGCACGCGCAAGAATTAATTG
>DASQID010000354.1:0-6843 GCA_035631775.1 Acidobacteriota bacterium | reverse complement strand
CGTCGTTAGGACCGAGACGATGGCGCTGGCGAAGTAGTTCCGTAATCTGGGCTTCAGCCGTTGAGGACGCGGGCTGGGATATGGCCGACACCATTACGCTGTGGATGAACGTAATCCCGAGCAGCTTCTTTTGAACTGTCGTATAGGGCGCAATGATGGTGTCATCCTGATCTTGACCCATGCCCGTCTGCCCCTTTGCCTTGAGCACGCCTATCACACGCCAGGGAGAATTTTTGACCCGAATCTCCTGACCGATGGGATCCTGGCCGGGAAACAGATTATCCACCACCGTTTTCCCCAGGATGCAGACGCGTTGGGCTGAAGATTCATCCTGCTCGGTGAAGAACGACCCGCTTTCAACCTCCCACAGACGGATTTCAGAGAACTTGGTGTTGACCCCCTGGATATTGGTAAACCAGTTCTGGTTTCCGAACACCACCGATGCACTCGATCGCACCACCGGGGAGGCGTTCTTTACGGCAGAGCACTCGCGCACAATTGCCTGGAAGTCTTCCACCGTCAATGTGCTGGAGGTGCCCATCCCCGACCGGACACCGCCGTGATTCCAGGAACCTGCTTGGACGTAAAGCATGTTGCTGCCGGCGCTTGCGATCTGCTCCTGTATGGTCGCCTGCGCGCCTTGGCCGATGCTGACCATGGCAATCACAGCCCCGACGCCGATGATGATCCCCAGCATGGTCAGGATGGAGCGCATCTTGTTTCGACCAAGTGCCTGCATCGCAACCCGGATAATTGTCAGCATCAGTATCATTTAGTCCTCCAACGGCGGGAGACTTGCGATTATCTCCGACGCAATGCGCCGCACTTTGACCTCTTCGTTGCGTATGACACGCCCATCGCGGAAAGTGATGATCCGTTTGGCGTAATCCGCGATGTCAGGCTCGTGGGTTACCAGAATGATCGTAAGCTTATCCCGGTCATTCAATTCCTGGAAGACCTGCATGATCTCCACAGAGGTTCGGCTGTCCAGATTGCCCGTCGGCTCGTCGGCCAGAAGTATGGACGGATTGTTAACCAGAGCTCGTGCGACCGCGACACGCTGCTGCTGGCCGCCCGAGAGCTGCGATGGGATATGATGCCCCCGTTCCGCCAGTCCGACCTTCCTCAGGGCCTCCTGGGATCTTCTGTGGCGCTCTTTGGCTCGGATGCCGGCGTAAATTAAGGGCAGCTCGACATTTTCGACGGCCGTGGTACGGCTGAGCAGGTTGAATCCCTGAAATACAAAACCTACCCGCTCATTGCGCACACCAGCCAGTTCAATGCGCGACAGGTCGGCGACATTGACACCGTCTAGAAGGTAAGTGCCGTCCGAAGGCTTATCAAGGCAGCCAAGCAGGTTCATGAAGGTGGACTTGCCTGAACCTGAGGCGCCCATGATGGCAACGAATTCTCCCTTCTGGATTTCAAGCGAGATTCCGCGCAGGGCGTGGACGCGGTTCTCCCCCATCTCATAGATCTTGTGGAGATTATCGACTTTTATCACCGCAACCCCATTGGTGCGGGTGACCGGATCCAATGCACTTTTTCCAAAGTCCGTGAGGGAACTCATCAGGTCGCTTCCTTTACTTTGAGGCTTCCTCAAGCCGTCGTTAGCGCCGCGGGCCGCCTCCCATGGGGCCGCCGAATCCCGGAGGCCGAGTCGTAGTGGCTGTCGGGGCCTGGCGATTGGGGTCGACCTCGAGGCCGGTTATAATTCTGTCCCCCTGTTTCAGCTTTCCTTCCTCGACCTGCGTCGTGACTCCGTCGGTGAGGCCCAGGCGAACGATCACCGGACGCAGGAGCTTGTCGTCACCCATAATCCAGACCGGTACTCGTCTCCCGCGGGTGGATCGGGTCATCATTGTCCCCGGATCCCTGCGAGGCGTGTTGCCTCCTCCACCAAAACCGCCGCCTCCCATTCCCCCGCGTGTCCCGCCGGCGCCTGCCATGGCAGCACCACCAGCAGCGCTCGGCGAAGCTCCGGGTGTTCCGAGCAACATGAATTTAAACCGGTTCCAGGCTTGCTCCTCCCCCGCTCTCTTGAAGGCTTCGACGAACTCCGGCTCCGACATGGTCGGCTTGAAGCGGAGGGCCGAGTTGGGAATCTTAACCGTATCCTCGACCTTCTCTATCAGGATCTTCACATTGCACGTCATGCCGGGTTTCAGCTTCAGCTGCGGGTTCGCCACATCGATGATCGCATTGTAGGTCACAACATTCTGGACCGTGGTTGCAGCCAGCCGCACCTGGCTGATCATCCCGCTGAAGGTTTCGCCAGGATACGCGTCTACTGCGAACGTAGCTTCCATGCCGGTCTTTATTCTGCCGACATCAGCCTCGTCGATGTTCGTATTGACCTGCATCTTCGTCAAATCTTCCCCGATCGTGAACAGTGTTGGGGATGAGAAACTGGCAGCTACTGTCTGCCCCCTGTCCACGCTCCGGGATATTATCGTGCCCGAAATGGGGCTCGTAATGATCGTGTGTTCGAGGTTCAGCTTGGCCGTTTCCAGGTTTGCCTTTGCCTGGGCCAGCCGTGATTCGTCTGCCTTCTGGTGGGCCTGTGACGATTCGAGCTGCGCTTCAACTGATTTTTGCGTGGCAACGGCGGCATCAAGGGCCGCCTGAGCTGTATCAAAATCGTCGCGGGAAATCAGGTTCTCGTCGGAAAGCTCTTTCTGCCTCTTCAGCTTTCGCGACTTGTCCAACACGTCGACCTTGGCCTTTTCCAGGTTTGCCCTAGTAGTGGCGATGGCGGCGACATCATCGTTAAGGGTCGCCTCGGCTGTTTGAACGTTAGCATTTGCCTGCTCCACCTGGGCTTGGAAGATCGCCGGATCCAGCTTAGCCAGCAACTGGCCTTTTTTCACTTCCGAATTGAAGTCGGCATACAGCTCAGCGATATTGCCGGATACCTGTGAACCGACCTGGACGGTGGTGACCGCCGCAAGCGTACCCGTGGCAGCAACCTGCATCACAATGTTGCCTTTGTCCACCGTCGTGAAGAGATAGACCGGTTTATCGGCTTTCACAGTGAAAAACTTCCAGGCTCCCAATCCCCCCACAGTCGAAAGAACAATGAAGCCCAGCCAAAGGTATTTGCTCTTGTACCAGCGCGGTCTCGGCATTAGTCTTTACTCCCCCTCAAGAGGCTGTATCTTCACAGCCTTCTGTTACCCAAGAAATCATCCTAACGTCTTGGGGACATCTCTTAATACGCACATCTACCCGTGGTATTACGGATTTCCCCAAAACCGAATCCCAGAAGCTGTAAACAGTACAACTTACCTATTTCTCGCGACTTCCTTAACCTTCGCCAATCTTGCGCCTTGGTGCCTGTGAGAGCATGGGTTACATCACCAGAGTTCCCTGGATGCCGTCGATCGGGAGTGGTATAAACTACACTGTTGATTCCTGTCAATCAGAGACGAAAGAGCGATTGGAGAAAGAGTCGCTGCCAGAACCTTGAGGAATTCTCCGCCCTCAAGGCAAGGACCTGCAGGCGGGCATTCATTCGTGGAGGGATCATGCCAGGAACCATGGCTACATTCCCGAGCAACGGAGATAATACTTCAGGGTACCTGGCCATACCGGCGAATGGGAAGGGGCCCGGGGTCGTCGTGATCCAGGAGTGGTGGGGACTGGTTCCACATATTAAGCGGATCGCAGATCGGTTCGCGGGCGCCGGCTTCCTGGCCATCGCGCCGGACCTTTATCACGGCAAGAGTACAAAATCGCCCGATGAGGCCGGAAAGCTGATGATGGCGATAAACATCGACAAGGCCGAGAGGGACTTGGCCGGTGCGGTCTCCTATTTGAAGGGTCACTCAGGCAATTCGTCGGGCAAAGCAGGCATTGTGGGCTTCTGCATGGGGGGAGCCTTATCGCTCTATGCGGCTACGAGGAATACGGATCTTTCGGCCTGTGTGGTGTTTTATGGAGGACATCCGAAGATACATCCCGACCTGCCGAATCTCCGGGCTCCTCTTTTGGGTCTCTATGCGGGGCGGGATGGGTTTGTGACGGTCGAATCCGTTCGGGACCTCGAGCGGAAGCTCAAAGGACTAGCCAAGGACCATGAAATCCACATCTATCCGAATTGTGATCATGCCTTCTTTAATGATGAGCGACCGGAGGTCTACAATAAAGAAGCCGCGGCGGATGCCTGGAAGAGAACGGTGGAGTTCTTCACTAAGCACTTGAGTTGACTTGTTGCGTTCCTGGTGGCGAGATACACCTGTGTTTGAATAGGCGCGTTGCGCATGATGGTATCGAGGCAATCTAAAATCGTAAATTGTAAATCTAAAATCCCAAGCAGGGTGATTCGATGGCTTCAGAGGCGGTAAATGACATCGGGGTCGGGGCCTTACCGTTGACCGTCCTCTCCGAAGACGAAGAGATGTTCCGCGCCAGTGTCCGTGACTTTGCCGAGGAGCAGGTTCGCCCTCGAGCTGCTCGGATGGACGCGGAGGGGCGGATAGATCCTGATCTGGTCCGGCAGTTCTTCGACTTGGGATTGATGGGCGTGGAGGTCCCTGAGACTTACGGCGGGGCCGGCGGAACGTTCTTCATGGTGATTCAGGCGGTGGAAGAGCTGTCGCGCGCGGATGCCTCGGCGGGAGTATTCGTTGATGTCCAAAACACTCTAGTAAACAACGCCATTCTGCGCTGGGGCGGCGAGGAGCAGAAGCGAACGATTCTCCCCCGCCTGTGCAGCGGCTCCGTCGGATCCTACGCTCTCTCGGAGGCTGGGTCGGGAAGCGACGCGTTTGCCCTCGCAACGCGCGGCCGCGAGGCGCCGGGCGGATTTGTCCTCAATGGGAGAAAACTCTGGATCACTAACGCTGCCGAGGCCGACATTTTCATCGTCTTTGCCAACATCAATCCGAACCAGGGATACCGGGGAATCACAGCCTTTCTTGTCGAGCGCGGCTCGGAAGGGTTTACGGTGGGGAGAAGAGAGGACAAGCTGGGTATCCGCGCCAGCTCCACTTGCGAGCTGATTCTGGAGGACTGCTTCGTTCCGGTCGAACGCATTCTGGGCGAAGCAGGCAAGGGTTACAGGGTGTCCATTGAGACACTCAATGAGGGCAGAATCGGAATTGGGGCTCAGATGGTCGGGGTCGCCCAGGGCGCCTTCGACTGTGCAGTCCGGTATGCAACGGAACGAAAGCAATTCGGGCGCGCCATTTCCAGTTTTCAGGCGGTGCAGTTCCAGATCGCCGAAATGGCAACCCAGCTGGAGGCGGCCCGCCTCATGGTGTACAACACAGCGCGACTGAAAATGTCTGGCAGGCCCTTCGCGAAGGAGGCTGCCATGGCGAAGTACTTTTCCTCCGTTGTTGCTGAGAAGGTCACCAGCCTCAGCCTGGAGATCTACGGGGGATATGGCTATACCAGGGAGTATCCCGTCGAGAAGTACTACCGCGATTCCAAGATCGGGAAAATCTACGAGGGCACCTCCAACATGCAGCTTCAGACTATCGCCAAGCAGATCATCCCCGAATAGTCTGTCTCCCTAAGTACAGCGACGTGTCATTGAGAAGGTGACCTGGAGTTCCCTGGCTCTTGAGACACCAATACATTGAGGACGGACTCCCTCCCGATCCACATTCTCTTCCTCTTCGCATCCTCGCGGGCGGTGGGCCTTGCGTGCCAATATTGCCTATGGTAGTGTGTACCATTCTTTCCTGCTCCTCGGTTGATTGCCAAGAAACTGCGCGCAAGAGTGCTCCGGCTGACACGGTCTATGAGGATGAAGATATTCTTTCACAACAACTGCTTCGATGGTCTTGCGTCCGCGGCAGTCTTCTCCAATTTCTATCGCAATTCCATTAGCGGGAAGGCCGTCTTTCATTATGAAGGACTCGCTCACCGGGCCGGAGAGCTGTTTCTTGACGTCCGCTTCGACGGCGAGGAGAACGCGATCGTGGATTTTAAGTATTCGAGCGATCCGCGACTCACCTGGTGGTTCGACCACCATCAGAGCGCGTTCCTCAGCCGGGAGGACGAACTCCACTTTCGCCTCGACCGGAGCGGAAGGAAGTTTCATGACCCGACTTACAGCTCCTGCACAAAGTTCATCGTGGAGATGGTTGAAAAGCACTTCACCTTCGACTCCAGTCGGCTGCACGAGCTGATTCACTGGGCGGACATCATCGACGGCGCTCAGTTTGAAGATGCGCGCTCCGCGGTCGAGCTTCACGAGCCTGCGATGAAGCTCATGATGGTGATTGAGGGAGTCCGCGATTCCGACAGAATTCGAAGTTTGATCTCCGAGTTCCAGGAGAAGAGTCTGGCCGAGATCATGGCAATCCCGTGGGTTCAAGAGGCGTTCCGTCCGCTCTACGAGCGGCATTGCAGATCCATTGAAATCATACGCAAAAAAGCGCAGTGCTGCGATAGCACGATCTTCTTCGACGTGAGCGACTACGATCTGGAAGGCTACAACAAATTCATCCCTTATTATCTCTTTCCGCAAGCAACATACTGCGTGGGCGTGAGTCTTTCGAGCTACCGCTCCAAGATTTCGGTTGGCTCCAATCCCTGGAGCCCGCATCCCCGCACACATAATCTCGCAGCCTTGTGCGAACGACACGGAGGAGGTGGTCACCCGGTAGTAGGTGCCATATCCTTTGCGCCTGATGAATTGCCGAAAGCCCGTCTTATAGCTCAGGAGATCGTACGGGAGTTGCGCGGAGCTCCCGCAAATTCGTCCATGAGCTAGCCCGAGCGAGCCCGCATTATTCTTGAGCCGGTTCAGAGAACTGATGAGAACGTGACGATCGAAGTGCTGGTTCCTTCAGGACGGCAGAAGTTCCCGCACGCAGTCAGGTCTCTTGC
>DASQID010000353.1:0-5747 GCA_035631775.1 Acidobacteriota bacterium | reverse complement strand
CACCTGTGGGATTACGGAACAGCGCTACGATACCGAGATACGCGGCAGCCGGGTTTGTCTTTATCTCCAGCATTTCCTGCGTGCCCGGCTGGACCACCCGCTCCTGTCGATCCAGGAAATCATCGGACAAGGTCTCGCGGTCGGATTTCCAGATGGAAGGGTAATCCGCCGACTCAAGCCGGCCCTTGTCTTTCAGCTGGTAAATTCGCACGACAACGGACAGGGGTTGGCCTGATGGATCGGGATTAATGTTGGGTGTGGCAGCCAGTGCGATGTCCACACGAGCGGGCTGCTTCGGGCAGGCCGTCACGAACAGCAGGCCGGCACAAACTACAGATAACCAGAGCAAACGACCGAAGTTTTTCATAAGTGTCCCCCGAATACTGGCTGGAGCATACGATATTTGATCCGAGCGTTCAAATCCGATTCTGATCTGCCCTTCCGTTCTTGTTGTCGCCCAGAACCCCCGCACAATCATGAATGGGTCCGCGCAGCTACTTCTCGAGCTTTCCAAGATCGCTGAACAGCTTGCCGATGAAGCCGGCCTGTTTCGCGTCGTGTACTTTGAATTGAAGCAGTCTGCCGCCCGGCGTCTCGACAAGATCGAGCTTGTCTTCCCTGACGGTTAGCTTGAGATTCTTGAACGGGATCGAGTACTTGTGGTCGCCGTCGTCGGGCTTGTATTCGACCCTGACGCCGCTGATGAGCAGGACTCCTGTGCACTTTCCCTTGAGGAATCCGTGCAGGTGGTCGGCGGGATACCGGCGAACCTCCTCGCGCTGTTTGCGCCGGGCTATAGTGTCCTTATCCGTTGCAGTAATCTGACGGATCTCTGCCGTAGCCAAATCGTATACAAAGACGAGATTCTGGCCATCGACGAACTCGCGCAAGAGCGAACAACTCTTGTCGCCGATCCCTTGGACAATCAACTTGTGTGGACCGGCCTTCACAACCTCCCCCTCCACCTCCCCATTGTTGCCGATCGGCTGGTTGTCGAGGGTCAGCACACCAGGCTCGCCAAGTCGGTAAATGGCGAAAGTGGCCTTGGCTGCCGCCTTGCTCGATTCGGCGCGTTTTCGCATTTCGGCGGTGTTCGGATCGGCTGGATTCAGGAGTTCAAGGCGCGCAAGAGCCTGAAGTGCCGCGTCATATTGTTTTGCCGCCAGCGTGCTCTCATAGATCTTGACGTTCCTCAGGGCTTCGAATACTTGATTCCGGAGGCCTTGTGCCTGGACATCCTCAGGAGCCTCCGCAAGCCACTGTTCGAGCGCCCCCTGGGACTCGAGATACTTGCCCTGGCGGAAAAGTTCCGAGACCTTGAGGCTCAACTCGTTGATCCTCTTCTGCTTTTTCGACACTTCCGCCCGTTCCGATTTGCCGCGCTCCAATTGTGCGGCTCTCTCTGCAAGGTGCTTGCGCAAAGCCGGCAGCATCGGTGTATCGGGACGCAGGTGCTCAATCTTGTCGATCTCGCCCTGGGCTTCCGCCAGTTTCCCGGCGGACAAGAGCGTCTCGGCGTTGTCGGCCCATTTTTGGATTTCCCTATCCTGTTCTTCTTTACTCTTGCCGGAGGAAATCTGAGCTTCGATTTCGGATCGTAATGCCAAGGCCTGCTGGTTGGCCGGATCGATATCGAGAACCCTCTGCAGCACCCTGTTGCTTTCTTCGAGCTGGTTACGCGTGTGCAGATCGGCGGCTTCGCTCATGAATCCAGCGATCATGGCGTCTCTCTTCTGCTTCGCGGCTTCGGCGATCAATGTTTCCGCCGAGACATTGCCGGGGGAGACTGCCAATACACTCCTGGCAATCTCGATGGCCTGGTCGAACTTCCCCTGGGTGAGAACCGCCCTGGCCTCTGCCAAGCTAACGGCAGGATCTGGACCTGTCTTTCGGTGCAGCCGCCAGTACCAGATTCCGAGTACTACGCCTAATGCGACTACCAAGAGCGCTGCGAAGCCCGCGACTAAGATTGTCTTCTTGTGTTTCGGACGCTTCAGCTTGATCGTTGTATCCAAGTCGGCTGGAGCATCCTGAGCCGCTGGAGAGGCCACCTTCTCCTCCGCTCGCGCCTTTCCGGCCTTTTTCTTTTCCTTTTCCAGGGCATGCCGCGACTTGTCGATTTCCTTGAGTAAAGCTTTGGCTTCTCTGTTCTTGGGATCCTGTGCCAACACGTTGCCGGCCAGTTCCGCTGCCTCTTCGAAGTGTTGCTGGCCCAATGCAATTCTGCCGCGGGAGAGAATTCCGGCAACTTCCTCTGCCTTGCGTTTCCTTTGAGTTTCCTCAACGTCCGCGAGCATCTTCAGGGCAGTGGCGTTTTTCGCATCGAGTAGAAGGACATCACGCGCATAGTTGGAGCTGCGCAAAATCTCACCGGCATTCCATGCAGCCTGCGCCTGCTCCAGCAAGTCGCGGATTCTATCCGACTTAATCTTCTCCCGCGCCTGAGCGACACGGGCCAGAAGGTCCCTTGCCTTTCCATTCTGAGGGTCGAGAACCTGGATCTGTCGCGTCAGGGATTCCGATTGCTCAAGATTGCCCTGCTTCAGAGCCTGTTCGGCCCCGCCGACAAGGTTCTCTATTTCCAAGGCCTTCGCTCTCTCTTTCCTCGCGAGGTCTGTTCGTTTCAACGAATCCCGCGCACCGGGATGTTCGGGAATTACCAGGAGCGCCTGCATCGACTGGTACTCTGCCTCATCGAGATCGCCGCGGACCAAGGCGTCCTCTGCTTTGGTCAGGAGCTTGGCCACCTCTTCTGCTCTCCGCACATTCTCCTTGGCGGTGCTGATCTGCTCCAGCAACGCGTCGATCTGGGGATTCGAGGGATCCAGAGCCCGGATTTCGTCGGCAGCCGAGAGAGCCGCGTCGAAATCTCTCCGGCCTAAAGCCTCCCGGCTTTGTCTCAGCAGGGCGGCAGCGGATGCCTGCCTCCGTTCCTCGGCCTGTGCGCCGTCGATTCGTGCGAGCAATTCGGTCGCCTCGCTGTCCCCGGGTGACAGTTCAAGCACCCGGTTCACCTGTACGCGAGCCTGATCGAACGCGCGCGCCTGTAGCAGACGAACAGCCTCGGCGAGTTCGACCTGCAGCCGAGCGCGGAATTCTTGGGCGCGCAATCCGTCCTCGGCACCATCGATTCCTGGCTTGATTTCAGGATCATCCGGGAGGATCTCGGCAGCACGGCGCAGGGCTTTGAGGCTATCCTGGTATTTCCGATCGGCGAGCAGCCGGAAGCCAAGGGCCTTCTCTCGTTCACCTTCCTGCCTTCTGGCTTCGTGCGCTCTCTCGGCTTCGAGCTGGGTATGGATCTGCCGTCGAATCTCCAGGGCTTCCGCCTTCCCGGGCTCCAGTCCGAGCAACTCGTCGACCGCTTGAATCGCTTTATCGTGTTGACCCGACGCGATGGCAGCCTTGGCAACCTCGAGCAGAGTGGAAACGCGGGCGCGCTTCTTTTCGTCGTTCCGCTTCCGCGTATCCGCAAGCATCCGGATCAGGTCATCCTTGGGCCCCAGAATGCCTATCGCTGCACGTAATTGGTCGAGCGCCTCGTCCAGCTCATCGTCCCGCAGAAGTTGTTCTGCCGTTTGAACCATCTCCCGCCCTCGGCGCTCCAACTCGTCCCTCGTCACCGATGAAGCAGGGGCGCGCGGAGCAGCCGGGGCGACCATATCCGAAGCAGTCCTGGTCCGGAGCGGCGGCAAATCTTGTACTGGAGCCTGAGACGATCTACTCGACGTCAATCCCGGTGATTGAACCGGCTCTCGCGCCGCCGCATACGGCCCCTCGGGGATTGCCGCCGGGGCTGAGGAGACCGGTTGAATTAAACTCGTCTCTTCGTGCGAAGGTGATCTGGGGAACGACGCGGAAGCCACCCCGGACATTTCGGCCGCAACAGCCCTGGAAACCCGAAGCAGTGCAACATAATCCGGCTCGTGATCCCGCTCCAGCAGCCGTTGCGCATCCTGAAAGATCTGAAACAGCCGGTCAGACTGGCTGGGATTCGCAGCCGCCTGGCGTAGCCAAGGCGTGGCTGCCTCGAGCTCAGTCGCCATCTTCTGCCTGGCGAGGGTAAGCTCGTTAAGAAGCGCGCGACAGGCCCTCCCAAGATCCGCCATCGTCGCGTAGCGTTTTTCGGGCGCTTTGGCCAGACAGGTGCTGACAATCGGCCAGAGGCCGGGAGGGGCTTCGGGGAATTGCTCGCTGAACGGAAATTGCTCCTGGTAGAGAATGTTGTCCAGAGTCTTGGAGATTTTCTTATCCCGGAACGGGTGAACGTAGGTGATCAGCTCGTAAAAGACGATGCCCGTCGAGAACAGGTCCGATCGCTCGTCGTAGCTCTCGCCGCGAATTTGCTCCGGAGACATGTATACCGGCGTGCCCAGTCGGGCGCCAATGCGTGTCAAGTCCGACGAAGGGATACGGGCAATTCCGAAATCCAGGATCTTTACGTTGCCGCTGTTGCTGACATGAATATTGCCCGGCTTGATGTCACGATGGACAATGCCCTGCTTGTGAGCGTGATTCAACCCATCTGCAATCTGCGAGGCAATGTTGAGCTTCTTCTCCAACGTCAACGGTACGCCATCAGCAATTATGCTCTTGAGGTCAGTACCCTCGAGAATCTCCATTACGATATAGGTGGTCTTTCCCTCTTCGCCGAGGTCATGAATCGTGACGATATTGGGATGGTGGAGGTTGGCAGCAGATCTTGCTTCGCGATAAAAGCGGAGTTTTAGTTCAGGATCCCATTTGATTTCTTCCGCCATCGTCTTGATGGCTACATGGCGATCCAGGACGGCGTCGTAGGCCTTGTAGACGGCGCCCATCGCTCCCTCGCCGAGCTTCTCGACTATTGTGTACTTCCCCAGTTTCTGAACCATCGAGATGCCCACTCCGCGGATCGTTCGCGTCGATCGGCGGAGTTCATCAAAACGCTTTCAGCCAAAGAGTGGGTCCCGTCCTGCGCTCCGCTCGAGCTGCCGGCGGCATAGCCTGAAAGAACACACTGCTTTCCCAGGGATTATGGTCTCGGCGACCGCTCCTGCATGGGTTTGGTCTCGCCTATGTGGTTGCAGGCTTCGCCCAGGGCGATCCTACTGACGGCTTTGCTCCAGCAGTACAGCCCTCCGCGATACGCGGGCGAGTTCCTCCTAGATGTATTGAATGACAGTTGGATCGCGAGCCAGAAAGACGATGGAGACGCATGAGCTTTCCATAATTCCTAATGGCCATCAAAAACAAGCCGAGGCCTTTCCCCAATGATCGCCATTATAACAGTACGAAGAGGTCTTTTGCGTTGACATTTTCCGAAGCCGACTAGTAAAAGGTACGCTATGTCGAGCGGATCCTGTTACCGCGTTCACGTGTTTGCTCTGAGCGACGTCGGCAAGGTGCGCAGGTCCAATGAGGACTCCTTTATCGCGGCCAATCTCACGGAGGAGGTCGGCATCGAAGAGAGCGGCATCATCCGGTTCCTTTCCGGAACACAGGGATCGCTGTTCGCCGTTGCGGACGGGATGGGAGGCGCTGCAGCTGGGGAAATGGCCAGCCGGCTTTGCCTTCAGGCGCTATACGGCGAAATCCTCGCGCTGGCTCGGCGACGTGGGGCGCTGGAACCGGATTCCCTCGAGCAGACTCTGATCGACGCGGTGGCGGTCGCCAACCGGCGCGTTTTTGAATTGAGCAAGAGTGACGCGGAGTTGGCGGGAATGGGAACCCCGCGCACAGCCGCATTGGCACTGCAGGGCCGCCTT
>DASQID010000352.1:0-3155 GCA_035631775.1 Acidobacteriota bacterium | reverse complement strand
TGGCTCTTTAAATAGCCACCGCAAAGACAGGCAGCCATACCCTTGCTGAAATGGCAAGGATTGGAATGTTAGTAGTACGGAGTAACCAAGGAATTCTAATTGTTTGTCCGGGTAATTCGTAGGCTCTTTGGCCAATTTTCTCCATCAGTGATGTTTGCATTCCCTGCAGCCCGTATTAGAATTTGTGCTTCCGGAAAGGGCGGTGATGGAAGAAGCCAAGGTTAATCTAGCTGAAGAACTGCGCAGCACTGTGCAATACATGGCGCAGCGACTGATGCCCGCCCCGGGGGCAATCCCCTGCATTCCGGGTATTGACCTTTATGGCATGACCATCCCGTTCAACGGGGTGGCGGGCGGCGACCTTATTTCCTATGTGAGTTTTCCCGATCGGTATGATCTGGACGCACGCATTCGTCGCGCGCTTGCCGAGGGGCAGGGCAACATCGCAAATGCGTTGCAGCGGCTCAAACGCAAAGGGGGTGTTCTGGTCGCGGATGTCGCAGGCCACGATTTTACCGATGCGGCGCGCGCCCTGATGCTGCACCAGGCCTTTCATACGGGTGCGCTGTATGAGATGGATCTGAACGGTGAAATCACCGTTCGGCTCTTCGAACAGATCAACACGCGCTTCCTCAAGTCGACAACCTTACGGAACCTTGCCGCTGATCCTGATGAGACCAGCTTCATTACTCTGATCTACGGCGAGATTTCCAACACGGGAAGATTCCGTTTTGTGAGCGCAGGACATCCTTTGCCTCTTGTTTTCTCACGTGAGTTTGACCACTTCGTGGAGATAAGCCAGGATCGGCTGGTCAGCTATCCTCCTATCGGGATTCAGCCAAGCGAAGATCATGCCGATGCCAAACGCTACAAACGTGCGCTCGGCTATAAAAAGCGCTACACGGTCAACGAGCTGAACCTACTGGGTCATGGAGATGTGCTCCTGCTCTTTACGGATGGGCTCCTGGAACCCCTCTCCCCCTATACCCAGGAGCACCTCGAGCGCGCAGTATCCCGCGCAAAGGACGGCACAGCGAAGGAGATCTGCGAATCGATCATTCGAGAGAGGCGCGCGGCTGTCGAGCAGACCGATGATATGAGCCTCGTGGTGATCAAGTTCCGCTAGCCCTGTGGGCAAGATCCCGTGAATATCTTGTGAGGACGCCGGCAGGGAGGCGGCATAGGCAACTTGAATGCGCGCTTGACGCTTGCCGGCGTCGGCTTATCGATGAATTCCTGAATTTATTGAGGTTGACGGGAGATAAAATCGCGCGCGAATTTCAGCAGACTGTCGGAGCGCAGGCCAACCTCCCGAGCCTCGTCTTCCGCCTTTTCCTGACGGATCCCGTCTTTCAGAACTCTCCAAATTATCATGAGGCCGCCAACGCGATTCGCCGCGGCGCAGTGGACAAACACTCTCTCGTCTTTAACGTCTTTCATGGCCTTGAGAAAAGCCACAGCTTGCTCGTCGCGCGGTTCCTTGCCGAAAACCGGGACACTGTAGTATTTCAGGCCTAACTCCTTGACGAGCCTTTCCTCAGCTGCCAGGTCTACGCCTTCGTCGGCGGTTCTCAGGTTGACCACCGCCTGGTACCCTTTCTCGGCCAGCAGCCGGAAGCCGCTATTGGTGGGCTGGCCTCCGGTACCGATGCGCGGAGTAAGCTCAAAATATCGGGGCAAATCGGCAGGCGGCTTTCCGGCAGCCTCCTGCCCCCTCAGGACGGCCGGTACGAAGCAAAACAGAATCACGGAGAACACACCCTTTGCAGTCGTCATGATTCCCCTCCCCCGGCTTCTCCGACAATGCGAGCTGCCCTTGCCTTCAGTGAGCGGTAGAGCTCCCAGTCGGAGATAGGGCTTATCTTGTTTTCAGTAATCATCATCAACAGTATAAGGTTACCCAAGTCCTTGCCGGCCACCAGTTCGACGATCCGGTCGTGCGACCACTGCGGATACCGCCACTTGGCTACGAGATAGAGAATCTCCATCTCCTCCATGCCCGGATTGGCCTCGCGCAACTTCATGTAGTACCCATGAATAATCCGCATCTCGGCCGAGTAACGATCGGTTTTTACGATAAGAACCGATAGGAGAACCCCTGCAGCCAGCGCCAAGCCTGCCAGCCACAGGTTGACCATGACCAGCTCATACAGCCCGGACACACCGACTGCAAGACTAACGGCCGGAATCCCCCATTTGAACAGTGGGCGGTGAATAAAAGAGGGTTGCTTTTTGACGGGGAGTGAGACGATAGTCCGGTACCAGAGAAACAGGAACACTCCTGCAGAGGCCGTCATCAACCCGAGAAATGCCAGCATCGAATCGGGGAGCTTTCAGCTGCGCATGTCGCGCAGGAAATCGTCGAGCGTCGCATATTGCATGTAGGGATTGCCGCGCTTCTGCTCTCCCATTGTCGAGATGGGTCGATCGGCATAATTGTGCCCTGGATATAACACAGTATCATCCTCGAGTGCTCTTAGCCGGCGGTTCAGGCTCCACCACATTTTCTCCGGATCCCCTCCGGGCAGGTCCACCCTCCCGCACGCATTGATAAACAAGGTGTCACCGGAAACGAGATTTTTCTCGACCAGAAAGCACTGAGAACCCGGCGTGTGACCGGGAGTGTGCAGGAAGCGCACCGGAAGTTTTCCGACAAGCACCTCCTCACCGTCGCAAACCGTTTTGAAATTGCTCGAACGCCTGTTCATAAACTCCATCGGCATATGGAAGAACTCTGCGGCAAGCCGCATATAATCCGTCTCATCAGCCTGAATATAGACCTTCGCATCAGTGGCCTCCAGCAATGCCTCTAGGCCATTCATGTGATCAGGATGCCCATGAGTGATAAATATGCGATTGATCCTCAGATCCGAATCCCGGCCGATTCTGAGGATGGATTCGACATCCCACGCAGGATCGACTACGGCAGCCTCGCGAGTTTCGGAACACCCGATTATGTAGACGAAGTTCATCATCGGGCCAAGCTCAACTTGCTTCAGTACCATTTTGGGAGAATCCATAGGCTCCAAAGTATACCAGGGATCAAGGACCAGGGGTCGGGGATCAGGGGCCAGGGACAGCACAGTGCTAGGCGAAGGGAACAGAGATTCGGAGAGAGATCGGATGACACCACATAGCAAAGCCTTACCGACATC
>DASQID010000351.1:0-8021 GCA_035631775.1 Acidobacteriota bacterium | reverse complement strand
TTTCGATCGCGGCGCCTCCTCCGAGCCCGAAGGACATTCCGGCGCTCATAAATCCCGAGAAAACCGCAACCATGAGCCCCTTCTTGAAATCGAACTCGGCGACGGCCGCCTTTTTCTTTTCCGCGGGCAGTTCATTTTCTTTCGACATACCTGCCCCCCCCACGGCGACGATGCCCACGAGCGACACGGCCACTCCTATCAGGGTCGCGATGCCGGAAGTGGAGGTGAGGAGCTTGCCGAATTGACCCTTGAAAACCGGCGGAATGAGCGTGCCTGTGGCCGCGCAGATCCCACAGCCCATCGCAAGGCCAAGCCCGACCCCAAGATATCGGATCATGAGTCCCCAGGTCAGTCCGCCGACACCCCACATTGCGCCGAAGAGATAGCACCAGAAAAGCGTGCTGCCGGGGCTGGCCCTCAGCACCGAAACCACGTTAGGTGCGACTGAAAAGGCCAGCGCCCACGGCACGAGAATGAGGCCGACCACGGCATAGATCATCCAGTAGCTTTCCCAAGCCCAGTTTCTTACCCTCTTAAACGGGAGATAGAATATCGCTCCCGCCAGACCGCCCAGCGCATAGAGAAGGATCGCCAGGGGCGGATTGGCGGCCAGTTCCAAGGTCGGATCCATATCTTGGAGTCCTCAGTGGTACCGCGATTCAGACACTGGGAGCGGCCCATCAGTTATTTGGCTCCACCGGGAAATCGAGCGTACAGGGCCGCGACCGTCAGGGGGCGGGTTGAGCGTAACCACCCGCGCGCTCGCGGCTCCGAACGTCGTTGCGACCTCATCACACCCGTACACAGCCAGCGATCCCGCGGGCTCTGAACCGCCCATCCACGCGACGAATCTGTCTATGTCTTTTTCCCAGTGTCTGAATCACAGTTGGTGATAGGGTTAGGTGCGCTTCGAGAGTACATCGCGCTCGTAAGTCTTGACTTCCCTGATCCAGTCTTCCCCCGCGGGGGTCCCGGAAGAGAAACAATGGAAATCCCAGACTGCGCCGAAGGGCAAGGACTTGGTTTCCTCCAGAAGGGCGAGGCGGGAAGTGTAGTCTCCTGAGGACTCAGCCTGCCTCAGCAGCTGTGTTGGTTCCACCATAGCCATCAACAGCGCCTTCATCATGTTGCGCCCGCCGATCACCCATGCCGCCACTCGATTGATGCTTGCGTCAAAATAATCCAGACCGATGTGTACACGTTTGAGATAATCACCGCGGACCAATTCCTGCGCGATGGCCTGCAGCTCGTCTGTGAAGGTCACGACATGGTCGCTGTCCCACCGCACCCCACGGCTCACATGCAGGGCGATCTCGGGGAGGAACAACAGAACGGACGAAATCTTGTCGGCAACGCTCTCGGTGGGATGGTAATGCCCGGTGTCGAGGCAGATCAACTTCTGTCGGCTCACGGCATAACCGAGATAGAACTCGTGGGAGCCGACCACATAACTTTCCGAGCCGATGCCAAACAGCTTGCCCTCGATCGAATCCACGTTCAGTTTCGGATCGATCTTCTTGGAGAAGACCTCGTCAAGCGCTTCCACCAACCTCTCGCGCGGCCCTCTTCGGTCAGCCGGCGCGTCTTTCATGCCGTCGGGTATCCACAGGTTTGTGAGACAGGTGTTGCCCAGTGTCTTGCCGAAGTACGCACCGATTTCACGGCAGCGAATGCCGTGCTCTATCCAGAATTTACGGATGGTCTCGTCAGGGTGTGCCAGGGTGAATCCGTCGGCCGCCTTGGGGTGCGCAAAATAGGTCTGGTTGAAATCCAGCCCAAGCTTGTTCTCCTTGGCCCATCCGACCCAGTTCTTGAACTGCTCGGGTCCGATCTCGTCTCGCTCCAGCCTTCTGCCGCTCATCTCGGCGTAGCAGGCGTGGAGATTGAACCGGTGCCGGCCGGGAATCAGCGAAACAACCTTCTCGAAGTCGCCCCTCAATTCCTTCGGAGTGCGCGCCTTTCCCGGATAGTTGCCGGTTACGGCAAGACCGCCGCCGAGCTCGGCTCCCATGTTTTCGAAGCCGCCGACATCGTCTCCCTGCCAGCAGTGCATGGAAATTGATACTGTCGCCAGTCTTTTGATTGCCTTGTCGGTATCGACTCCCAGGCCGGCATATCGATCCTTCGCAATCTGATAGGCCCGTTCGATCTGCATCCCTTTCTTTGCCATGACGTGATCCTCGAAAGTGTGAGTCGTCCGAGAATACCACAGCTGACAAGCAAATTAGGGCGCAATGACAGCCACTGTATTCTCGTCGAAAATCTGAATGCTTCATCCTCCGTGTGTGGTGATAAGATGCACGGGCGTGAACCCATTCAGACGGTTGCTTCCTGCGGGAACGATCCTCCTGATAGTCATTGGTGTGGGGATTACCGGGTATATTGTGATCGAGCGCTGGCCGCTGCTCGATGCGATTTACATGGTCGTCATCACGCTTACGACGATAGGCTTCCAGGAGGTACACAGCCTTTCCCATGCAGGCAGAATTCTCACCATTGTCATTGCGATATCGGGGGTTGGCGCCACCCTGTACGCCGCAGTCCAGACTGTCGAGATCATTGTAGAGGGAGAAATTCTCGGTTACAGGAAGAGAAGGAAAATGGACAAGCGCATCCTGGAAATGCAGAAACACTATGTCGTCTGTGGCTACGGTAGGGTAGGGCACCAGGTGGCTGCGGATCTTTCTGCCACAAAGACTCCCTATGTGGTCATCGACAGCAAACCTGAGACGGTGAGCGAACTCGAACCAAAGGGCGTGCCGTACTTGATTGCTGACGCCACCTCGGATGAAATCCTCGTAGAGGCTGGGATTCGCAGGGCGAAGGGACTGGTGGCTTGCTCCGATTCGGATGTGACCAACGTCTACGTCACTCTTTCGGCGCGGGCCCTGAATCCCAAGCTGTACATCGTCGCCCGTGCCGGAAGACAGGAGACCGAGAATAAGCTGAAGATGGCTGGAGCCAACCGCGTTATCTCCCCTTACTCAATCTCCGGCCGGAGAATGGCCGCTATGGTAACCCGGCCCGTCACCAGCGATTTTCTCGACATGGTGACTCACGGAGGCGAACTCGAATTCCGACTCCATGAGATTCCGGTTCCCGATGACTCCTCCCTCATCAACAGGACGCTGTCCGAGGCAGAGATCCGCACGAAGAGTGGAGCTCTGGTCCTGGCGATCCATAGAGCGGACAACTCCTTCAATCTCCAGCCGAGGGCATCATCGGTCATAAGCAAGGGCGACACTCTCGTCGTCATCGGTACCCCCGAGCAGATTGAAGCGCTGGAGAGTCTGCTGATCTAGCTGGATTCTGTCGAAGGACTCCACGAATCGTCCATCAGGTCAGCCCCCGGGAGGCCACAGCAAGTAGCCGGGGGCGCAAAAATTGACGATTGGCGACTTACGATCTTCGATTCAAGGACCCGCCGGACGTTCATTCGTCAATCGTAAATCGTCAGTCATAAATCCTCATGCCCGGGGCTACTGGCTGGCACCCCTTCGGGGCGCTACATAGCTGCGGGGCAAGTAGGCTTCATTCCGCTGAAGGAGAAAACACAATGCCGAAGGAAACTCGAAAAAAGGAATGCATCTCGTGTCGGAGGGATTCGGAGGAGGTGCCTCTCTTCTCGCTCGACTATCGCGGCTCCACGTTTTGGATCTGCCCCCAACACTTTCCCGTTCTGATCCACCGCCCTGGCGATCTGATTGGGCTCCTGCCCGGGGCAGAGAAATTCCGTCCCTCGGAGATTGAGGATTGAATGCCATTTGAGCCGGAGGGGAAAACAGGGATCCGCGCCGGACGTCCTGGATCTCAAGGAGGCCCGCGCGGATCCTTTCCTCACACTATCCACGTGCAACGAGGAGAGAGATTAGAAATCGTCATCATCATGAGGACTGTTTCTCGGAGCCAGAATGAGGAGCCCGCCCTGCGGGATAACAAGGCCTGTGAAGGAGCTCGCTGTCACCCCGTTAAGCGTTACCGTCATCGGAGATCCGTCCTGCTTAAAGATATCGACGCGAACGGTCAAAGGGCCCCCAGAGTTGCTTAGCACGATCTCCGTGGCCCAGCCGCCACCATCAGCGAACTGAGGTAAAATGAGTGAACCCACGCCCCCAATCCCTGTCGAGATCACGGGCACGGCCGCTGTTGCGCTGAGCACAGTTACTGGAATGGTACTGAAGTTCTCACCGCGGAACCGCAGTCCGACCATTGCCACGGGAACCGTGGACGAGATGAATAGGGTGCCGTCGAAATCGCCCTTCGGAGGAAGATGACCGGCGAAGAGTTGCGTAACGAATTGCGCCGATTGATTGTGAGCCTTTACCGTAACGGTCGTCGTTGCGACGAGTATCCCGCCGCTGTCCCTGAGGTAAAAGGTCACGCTTGCATCCGAGCTTTGAGGATTCGCTATCGCAACACCGAGGTTCTTTGAGAGTCTCGAACTCGTTGTGACAAAAAGACTGGCGACGGTGACAAGATCCGCCGGCAAAACACCGGCCTGGAGAGCACCGCCAAACCGCGGCATCCCAAAGGTCTCAAACACCGCCAAACCGGACGTGGCGGGCGGAGTTGGCGTGACAACAACGTATCCGACCTGGAGATTCTTGGCCTTTGCGGCGTCTTGGGCGTAGGCCGGACTTAATATCGACGCCAGCGTCAAACAAACTGATACGAGCAAAATCAGACGTACCCTCGATACGGACATGGCTTGCTCCTAAATTTAATGAGTGAATTGTCTGATCATGAGGGGGGACCTTTCCGGCTCTCGGAGAAAAAAGATGCAACAATCGCTCCAGCTGAGATCGTCTCACCTTCAATATCCTCTGACCTAAACTAAGATCTCAGTTGCTATAAACTTACACAAATACAGGAAATCGCCCCACTCTACATTTGAATCAGCCTCGCATGGCTGACCAGGGAAATATTCCCCTTTAGCACAGAATATCCACGGTCCTGCTTCACGTCTTAGATGAGCGGGTCAACTCGAGATGACCGTTCCCATGTACGACAGCACGCGAGGAAAGCCTATTGGTAACACAGCGTGGCAATGATGGCGTCGAAGAAGCGGGCAGCCTCCTCGGATACTTTGTGATAGGAAAGCGTTTCGAAGGCGTGTCCTGTCAGCCGCCAACGAGTGCCGTCTTTCAGGCGGCCGCGAATGTCAACTCCATCTATGGAAAGGCCCTCGGGATCGCGCTTGTCATAGGTTGGCGGCAGCCGCAGCTCTCTGTCCGCGATTTCGGTCAGCGAGTCCAACTCATCTTTGCTCGGAAGGCCGCCACCCCAGGTCGGCCCGGTGCCCATTGTCAGCCATTCCTGTGAGCCTTCCGGTCCGAACCGGATCTTTACTGTCGAGTTGGCGGATTCCGATCCGGTAATGGCCTTCACTCCGTTCGGGATCACGACGTTGAAGTGAAATCCTAGTTCGATGACTCGTCCCCGGCAGGCTGGGATTATCCAAGCCGATTGGTCGGACTCGGTGAGAGTGGCGTCCATCTCGTTCGAGGTGCCCGTCACAGATTTGAGAACGGGACTATAACCACTCCGGCTGAATCGTATGACCCTGCCATGGCCCTGGAGGCTCAGGGCGTAGTGGCCCTCTGAATCTGTTTTCGCGCACCACCATGTGGTTGCGCACGCCAGGACGTCGGCAAGGGCAGTTCCGGAGGTTGATCTGACTGTTCCGGTAATGTCCTGGCCACGCAAGGGAACCGCCACGACGATAATGGACAGAACTGTCAAACCGGGAAAGAGTCTGGTCAAAGTCAACTGCCTATCCCGCCCTCAGAGTATCGCCGAAACGAATACGCGATTGATCAATAGCCCTCCGGCACAATCCAGAAGCTTTCCTTCCAGGATTCGCCCGGCGATATGCTCTGCAGCTCTTTGTAGAGGCCGGTATGTGCCAGATTGAATACATTGGTGACTCCAACCATCGGCTCGAAGCAGATGAAATCGCGTCCCTGCGGCGCAAAAACCACGGCTACAGAGTATCTGGGTCCGAAGATGACCCTGATTTTCTGGCTCCTGCCCTGCACCCAGAACTCGGCGCGACGTGCGGAGTCCCGGATGAGGTTTGTAAAGCCGTCATCGAGAACGAAATTGCGCAGTGGTTGTGGATCGGATAGAGCACTGGGTTTTGTCTCACCTGTCGGGATTAGGGCTCCGGATACTTCCACGTGCTCCCGGGCAGGAACGTGCACCGTCCATTCGTCTCGGGTTGAATCATCCATCCGATAGTAGGTGTGATATCCAAGTGACAAGGGCATAGGTTCCGCACTGAGGTTTTCGACGGTGGTTACCACCTCAAGGGCACCATCTTTCAGCCTGTACGTCATCTCGATGTTGTGGGCAAAGGGAAACTGCGCCATCCAATCCGCGCGTCTCCAGAACTCCAGACGTGAGGTGACGCTAGCGGAGTTGGCGTCGGATTTGATTTCGGTCACTCTCCACTCTTTCGCATAGACGACCAGGCCGTGAATTGGTTTGCGATTGTTGTCGTAGCGGAAATTCTTGAGTTCGGGATTCAAAAGGTATTTTTTGCCGTTGGCCCAGTAAGCATCGCCGTCAATCCGGTTTGCCCAGGGAGAAAGAAGCGGATTGCCCGCCTGCGCAGGTTGATCCAACAGTTCTTTGAGGGTCCGATAGGGCGACCAGAAGATCTGCTTGCCGTTGACTTTCATTTCGTAGGCGTTGTTCCCGAATGATGGAACAATGGACACTTCGGTTCTGTGCGCGGCATCCTTGAGATGTACCACCTCGACCCCGTCGACTGTTGCCCGTTCCGCGATGTAATTTCCTGCCTGTGTCATGGAAGATATCAAGAAAGTCAAGATAATGTGGCAGAACATGAATCGCTGGCCTCCATCGCTGCAGTTCAGCCCGCTCCGAGGATTGGGGAAGCCCACAATTGCCGGCGTCTCACCTTGAGTCGCCGCATCACAATTACCGTGCCCGAGTCAAGACGCTTTAGGCCGACGCGGCCTGGGAAGACTTCCTGGCGATCGCCAGGGTGATCCCGCCGATGATCATGCCTATGACCGTGACCATCACGACCCAGATAACTGCATTACGCAAAGGAATGAGGAAGAATCCATTGACGAAGTTGATATTGTCGCCGACATTACCGCCCATCTGCGGTGTGAATCTGGGAGAGTGCCACTTCAAAACGAAGGCGATCATGTAAGTGGCCATCACCATCAGCCGCGTATAGACGCCGAATAACAGTACGTCCAGGAGGAGCCCTTTGAAAGGTGAGGCCTCGTGGCTCGAGGCGATCCGGAGGGCGAAACAGACCGGAAGTAGGAAGTACAGCCAGGCTACTCCGAAGATCATGTTGGCCTTATCGGAGACGCCGGCTTGCTCCAGGACGACGCGCAGAACGACTATCAAGGCGGCGATGATTATCCCCGTCTTCATTATCTTTCCTGTACTCCGACCGTTTGGCATGTCTCAACTCCTTCCCTGTTTGGCATTAGGACTATGGATATCGAGGGAGATCATACACCACAGGAGCACAACTGTGGTGAGAGGTCTCGAAAAATTTCATCATCGGCAGAGTCGGTAAAATGAGATTCTCAAGACCTGACACCAACCGATCTAACTTGAGCAGGATATTTGGACGCGGATAAACGCTGGCTGAGAATTTGCCGGCCCGAAGCGCCACACGCAGCTCTGCCCTCAGTGCCGCAAACGGTCTGTGAGCGCCCCATGGAGGCGAGCAGAGTCGGAATATGGCAGCCAGGGGATGTTCACAGCCTGTTTGCGGCATTGAGGGCGGCAAAATCTCAGCACGCTGATCGGATCCTCAGGTTTCATCGGCGTTTATCCGTGTTCATCCGCGTCCTTGAATGTTTTTTCCCTATTCTCCATGAATAATCCTAGCTAGTGTCATGTCACACTTGTAATGTCGGATAAAGACGCTTCAGCTTGATTCGGGCGCTCTCGGCTGTAAACTGCCAGTCGATCTGTGATTGGGCATTGTTCCGGTCGTTCTGCCATGCCATCACTTCGGCCCGCAT
>DASQID010000350.1:0-8913 GCA_035631775.1 Acidobacteriota bacterium | reverse complement strand
CAATAATCGGTAACGGCGAGAATTGTGGCGTTCTAGAGAGCGATCAGCCAGTAGTGCTGCGGGATGTCACTACGCGGGGTGGATTGCTGGGCTGTTGAATTGTCCTGCCCATAGCCATTGCCGGTGCCATAGCCATAATCTCCCCACAGCGAGTATGCGGGATAATAACCATAGACGGGCGGGTACCAGAAGTACGGCCAGTAATCGTAGCCGAAAAGGCCATAAAGGCCGAAACCGGGATAGCCGTAGAAGCTGAAATAGTAAGGGGAGTAATAGCGGGATCTGGTGGAGAAAAACGATCTACCGAAGAAGCCGCTCCCGAAAGCGCCTCGCACGCCACTACCTGCGAATCCTCTGCGCGAGCCCGTGAAACCACCCCGAAAACCTCCAAACGCCCGACCGGAGAAGCCGCTGCCGAAGCCTCCTCCACGGGCTCCGCCGCCCGTGCGTCCGCCTCGCTGTGCCGAGGCAGGCAACGGGAGAAGCAGCACTAGAGACAACACGACTGTGAAAATTGATAAAGTCTTAAGCCGAGCCATGGTGGTTTTCCCTCTTGACTTAAATATAGGCCCTGACGAGGGACGACTCAAGCATTTCGACCGTGACCTGTTTCTGTGGCGAAATTCGATGAATCGCCCATCAGGCTGGGCACCGTCCCACCAGCAATTGTCTTGTTCGGAGGTGAAGAAGTGACTGCACCCAACTCGGCGATGAGAAGACGGACAGGGATCGCGCCCTCTGGAACGGGCCATTTCCACCCACTCGTCGGACCAATGCCGATGCTCCTAGCCCGCTGGTTGCGCCTCCAACGGAACTGCGGGTCAGGCCTCCTGTTGCGTTCTCTTCGGTGCGGTGGTATCGGCGATCAAGCTCAATGCCTGATTCAGGAGGGACCCCAATCCACTCCCCGTCCGCACATACGCATTTGCTCCTGCCTCAACGGCCAGAGTCACATTGCCGTTTTCTTTGGAAAAGACCACGATTGGCGTACCGCCATCGAGAGCACTCAGCTGTCGACAAAGGTCGATGCCCGGTTCGTCGGGCAGAGCCGCGGCAATGAGGTAGAGCGAATATGCGGAAGAGCGTGCTCGACCAACCGCTTCTCGTCCGCAGGCAGTTGAGTCGACCTCATAGTTCCATTTCTCAAATACCTGTATCAGGAATTCCCTCACAGAGGGGTCACCCTCAACGATCAGGATCCGCTTCATAAATCAAACCTCGCGGGTTAGAGCTTCCGAGCGTCCGAAGATAGTCAACGGCCCGACTTGCCCTTGCATCCCTGCCTGCATGCACGGGATGCTAGGGCGGTGGCCCCTCAAGCCACCGAGATTTGTTTTCCAACTCTTTCCTGTATGAAGAGGAATCCATCGCGCTCACGCGAGATCCGATGGACCATGTCGCGACAATCCCTGCAACGATCCAGATGATCGAAGACCTCCAGTTTCTTGTTTAGACTCAACTTCTTCTCCACAAGTCCCAGCAACATTTCACGACTGCATCCGGTCATACTTTTTGCCCTCAAGCAAATTTCGCCTGATGAGTCAATGGAGCATGCTGCTCATGACTCGCCTATAGGACCGCTAAAGCGAGTTGCACATCTCTGGCCGCTTGGACGAAATTGATGTGCGAATGCGTGCCCAAATGACTCGCATGGCTTCTTGTTGAATTTGAATAGTAATTCCCGAGTGGAGGCATTATAGCCACAGATCAGGAAGCCTGTCCAGTGGGAAGCGGATCGAAGCCGGCTGGGGATAACACTTTTCACATTTTTTCGTTTACTTGTGAGTCTGTGGAGTGAAATGATAGGCGCACTTCCGAGCGTCCTTTGTCAGGGGCCGTGATGATCCTGGGCGATTCATTCCGATCATTCCCAGGGTACGGCTTCTACCATGACGAAGGAGCGCAATGCCGATCGGCCTGCACGGAGGGAAGGGAAAGGTCGAAAACGGCGGGTCAGCCCACCTGGCTCAATGGTTTTACTTAACATTCCATGAATCAGATCACGTGATCCATTTTCTAATAAGAAGTCGGATTTTTTGGAGGGAGAAGAAGAAGATGAGGAAATCTCTCTTGTGCTTTCTCATGTGTTTTTTCTTGTCGACGCTGACGGCGTGGTCTCAGACCTACACGGCAACCATACGAGGAACGGTCACCGACGCCTCCAAGGCAGTACTCCCCGGAGCCACAGTGACCGCAACCGAGGTGGGCCGTGACGTCAAGCACACGATTCAAACTGACTCGACCGGCCGGTATGTTCTTGCCGCTCTGCCACCCGGAAGCTATGTGCTTACGGTCGAGGCGGTCGGCTTCAAGACGTTTACCCAGCCGGCTTTCACATTGGTTGTACAGCAGCAGGCGACGATAGACGTAGAACTCTCGGTGAGCGGCGTATCCACGTCGATCGAGGTTGTGGGAGCGACGCCACTGCTCAATACTGCGGCGCCCACAATGGGACAGGTCATTGAGAACAAATTCATGCAGACGGCGCCTCTGTCCGATCGCAACCCGCTCGCCCTGATCATGTTGACGCCGGGCCTGGTGCCCACAGAGGGCGAGGCCTCCGGAACCGCAGGCGTCAACTTCGTTGCCAACGGAACGCGGAACTCCACGGCCGAGGTGGTGCTCGACGGCGCGGCCATCAGCGGCATCGAACAGAACAGCAGCATCACCGACCTGAAATACACGCCATCGGTCGATGTGATCGAGGAATTCAAGGTCCAGACAAACTACTTCAGCGCCGAGTTCGGCAACACGGGCGGCTCTATCGTCAACATGGTCTCGAAGAGCGGCACCAACGAGTTCCACGGCGTCGGTTACGGTTTCTTCCGCAACTCCTCGTTCAACGCCAACGATTTCTTCTCGAACCAGCAGGGACTGAGCATTCCTGAAACCAGCCGCAAAGTCTTCGGATTCACCATGGGAGGGCCGATAATTAAGGGCAAGACGTTCTTTTTCGCCGACTACGAGGGGAATCGCTCGGACAGCGCCACCAGTACGACGACTACCGTGCCGACGGCACTGCAATTGGCCGGCGACTTCTCGCAAACGTTCCGCAGCAATGGCAAGCTGTATACGATCTATAATCCGTACGACACCTATGAAGACGCGGACGGTTACGTCCTGCGGCATCCGTTTGCCGGGAACAAGATTCCGGACTCGCTCAAGAACCCGATCTCGGCAAAATTCCTCAAATACTATCCCGCTCCCACTTCCGACGGGAACCCGGTCACTCACGCTAACAACTTCTTCGCGCAGGGAACCAATTCGAACCGGGGCGATCAGATGGACATCAAGATCGACCATCATATCAACGAGAAGCAGCGGCTCAGCGGACGCTACAGCTCGAACTGGACGAACAACAACCCGTTCAATGCATACGGCAACATCGCCCGAAGCATCAACCCGGGTACCGAGCATGACACAAATTTTGTCCTCGATTACACCCGGATGCAGAGCCCGAAAACCATCATCACCACACGTTTCAGCGTAATGAGGGTCAGTTCGATCCGTGATCCGATCAGTACCGGGTTCGATTCGAACAAAGAATTCGGCCTCTCGCCGTTGTTCCAGTATCTCGGCGTCAAGCAGATGCCGAATATCACCGCAACCAGTTACGCGTCGCTGGGGGCGGGGGGATGGGCCATCATCCACCGCGGAGAGCTCGTAGGGCTCCTCAACGGCAGCCTCACAAAGATCATGGGCAGCCACACGATCAAGACTGGGGCCGAGGGCCGAAAGTACTATGAGAACTACTTCCAGCCGGGTTACCCGGCGGGTCGGCTCAGCTTCAGCCGCGGCATGACCGGTCAGGATCCGTTGACCAGCAGCTCCAGCCAGGGCAACGGCATTGCCACGTTATTGCTCGGCTGGGGGAGCGGTGGGGAGATGGACATCGACTACCCGACCGCCACTTCATCCGGATACCTCGGGTTCTACGTGCAGGACGACTGGAGAGTCAGCTCGAAGCTCACTCTCAATCTCGGCCTTCGCTACGACTTCGACATCCCGCGTACGGAGCGATTCGACCGGCTCAACTGGTTTGATTATAACGCCCCCTCTCCTATCGCGGGCAAAGTGCCCGAATTCCCCAACCTGAAGGGGCAAATGGTATACGCCAGCGGTGATCGCCGCAGCCCATACCTCGGTGACTACAACAACATCCAGCCGCGCTTCGGCCTCGCCTACGCCCTCGGCAAGAAGATGTCCGTTCGCGCCGCCTACGGCATCTACTACTCGGTTTCGCGCGCTTCGATTAAGGGCGAAGTCGGATCTGCCTTCCGGTCGGGTTCGAGCCTCGAATTCAGCCGCGACAGCAACTTCACGCAGTACGCAACCCTTGCTAACCCGTTCCCGACAGGTCTGACCTTGCCGCCCGGCCCGACCAAGGATCCGGCGTCGTACCTCGGGCTTGGTTTCGACGCATACGATCCGCACACCATCAACCCGCAGATTCAGCAATGGAATCTCTCGATTCAGCGCGAGTTGCCGGGCAACAGCGTTCTGGAAGTCAGTTATGGTGGCAGCAAGGGCACTCACCTGTCCTTCGGTACGGATGACGTCCTGGGGAATCGCAACAAGCTCGACCCCATCTATTGGAAACTCGGCCGGGACGCGCTCACCGAGCAGGTCCCCAATCCGTTCTACGGCGTGATCAAGGATCCCAATTCTGTGTTGAGTCTTCCAACCGTCGAGCGCCAGCAACTGCTGTTGCCCTACCCACAGTACGACGCCTACCTCGGCGGGTACGTTGCGCCACCCTACATCGGAAACTCGATCTACCATTCGGCCCAGTTTAAGTTTGAAAAACGGTTCACCAAGAACCTTGGCCTTCTCGCCCACTACACCATCTCCAAACTCATTACCGACTCCGACTCTCCGGGCACCGACATCGACTGGCTTGGCGGTTTCACGGGACTCCAGAACTGGAAGAATCTCCACATGGAGCGCTCGCTTGCCACCTTCGACATCCCGAAAAGATTCGTGCTCGCGTTCAACTATCAGTTGCCGTTTGGCCGCGGAAAGGCTCTCGGCCAGAACATGAACAAAGTGGCGGACGCCTTCCTCGGCGGCTGGGAAATCAGTTCGATTCTCACCCTCAGTGCCGGTTACCCGATCGTTCCGCAACTGGACTCTCCGGATTTGCTGTCGGGGGATCAGCGCCCGAACATCAATGGCAATCCCTGTGGCAGCGGTCCATCGAACCAGCGGATAAACGGTTATTTCAACGATGCTGCTTTCTCGCAGCCGGATCCGGATGTGTACGGCAACGCTCCGCGGACGCTGCCGGGCTGCCGCACCTTTGGGCAGCGCAATGGTGACGTCACGCTGATGAAAAACTTCCGCTTCACAGAGACCAAGTATTTCCAGTTCCGGGTGGAAGCGTTCAACGTGACCAACACGCCGATCTTCGGACGGCCCAACGAGGCATACGGCAGTGACACGTTCGGCCAGATTACCGGTGTGTCCAACAGTCCGCGCCAGCTTCAGCTGGCCGTAAAGTTCTATTATTGACGGCCCCTCGTTCCGCGCATCCGGCGCACCTGCGCCGGATGCGCAGTTTTTTTTCGCCGACCTCAGGCTCAAACCCAATTGACTCAGGAGTAGGCCGACGTAGCCTGCGTAACTTCCAGTCGTGGTCCAAACTAAGGGTTCGCTCAAGAATAACTTTACATTCTGCTGCAGGCCGCAGCCCGAAGGGGCGCGGCGGTGCTCGCGCCGGAATGTGAATTTATTCTTGAGCGAACCCTAAGGTGTGATTCTTCGGATTTCCGATTTCGATAGCGTATTCACGGATTTTCCTGTGGCGACGGGGCAGTGACCCGTCGCCTGCAACAACCGGCGACAGGTATGCGCCAAAAGGCTGGAGCATATCGGGAAGGAGTGAACAATTTCCACGTCTTGTCCCCATCGTTACCCGGACGGGTCATTGACCCGTCCGCACAGGAGTTATGTTGGGCCGTTCGAGGCCATGCCTGGCTGGGAAACTCCGGGCTGGGCTCGCTCACTATGCTTATTTCGATAAAGACCGAGAGGTTTTGTCATGCCCGGTCGATAACATGGAGGCAGTTATGTCGGCAGTTCTGAAATTGCGCGATATTGGAATCATTCTTAGTGTCAGCGTGTTCATCTGCCTTGCCGCCTCGGCAAGTGCGCAGAACATAGTGGTGGATGCCGCACCGTCCCAGGCAGTGAATTCGTTCAGTCCTTTTCGGGCACTCGGCGGTGGGATTGACCGGCTGCGCGGAGGCACCACCAGAGAGGAGAATGAGAAGCACACCGAAAGGATGTTGACTGACCCTGTCCTTAAGGATCTCCTGGGCGGAGGATGGCAAACGGTAACTTATCGGCAGAATACGGAGCTGATGATCGAGGCCTGGCACTGGAATCCCCGCGGTACCTGGAGTAATCCGGCCAGACAGGAAGGCTATTTCACGGGCAGCGCGGAACCGACCTCCGAGCAGATTCGCCACTCCTGGGCGTACCCTCTTCCCCATCGTGGTGCGACGCTGGGTGACGGCAACGGCTGGTCCCGCCTGACCGATGGAAATCCGGAATCGTACTGGAAGAGCAATCCCTATCTGACCAAAGCTTTCACCGGCGAGGACGATTCGCTCCACCCGCAATGGGTCATGATCGATTTGGGCGCCAAAACGAATGTCAACGGCATCAGGATTGCCTGGGCTAATCCCTATGCCAGACGCTATTACGTGCAGTTCTGGACCGGTGAACAGGAACCCTTCTACGACGGCATCAACAAGGGTGCCTGGCAGACCTTTCCAATGGGTACCATCACTGACGGCAAGGGTGGGACCCCTACGCTCAAGCTCGTCAGCTGGACGATTCCGGTGCGTTACATGCGGATCTGGATGACCGAATCGTCCAACACCTGCGACACCCATGGTTCCGAGGACATTCGCAATTGCGTCGGGTACGCGATCAACGAAATCTATGCGGGCACCGTTTCGTCCGACGGCCGGTTTACCGACATCGTCAAGCACCTGCCGAGCAGGCAGCAGACCATCACGTGGCCTTCCTCGGTCGATCCGTGGCACGCAGCTTCCGACCTGGACTACGGGAGAGGGGATCAGATCGGACTCGACTTCTTCTTCAACTGTGGGGTGACGCGCGGACTTCCGACGATGGTGCCTGTTGCGCTGCTTTACACGATTCCTGAGGACGCTGCCAATGAGATCGCATACCTGTACAAACGGGGGTATCCGATTTCACACATCGAAATGGGAGAGGAGGCGGACGGACAACGTGTACTCCCGGAGGACTACGCCACGTTGTACACTCAGTTCGCCAAGGCCATCCACAAGCTGGTTCCCGAGGCACCCCTGGGCGGTCCGTCCTATGAGGGAACTCCGGCCGACGTCGATTCCTGGGCGGATGCCAACGGAAGGGTGTCGTTCACGCGCCGCTTCTTGGACTACCTCAAGGCTCACGGCCACCTGCAGGACTTTACATTCTTCTCCTTCGAGCACTACCCCTGCCTCGACAAGGGTTGCCCAGAGTGGAGTTCACTGTATGACGAGCCTGAGAACGTGAACCATGTAGTTCAAGCCTGGAAAGACAACGGTCTGCCGCCGAATGTGCCGTTTTTCATGACGGAGGGTAACGACCTCCGTGACGGCGGCGCCGGCACGGTCAAGGCAGGCCTCTGGCTTGCGGATTATATCGGCTCCATAATGACGGCAGGCGCCGGGGGAACCTACTATTTCCACTACATGGCATCGCAGAACAGGGGCAGTGGTGGATTCCTTCCGATAGATGAGAAAAATCACGTTACAAGCTACACACCACAATATCTGGCGACGCAGGTGATTACCAAGGAATGGGTGCAGCCTGTCGATGCCGTGCACAGGCTCTTCAAGGTTTCCAGCGACGTGAAGGATAAGGAAGGGCACACGCTGGTTACCGCCTATGCTGTGGAGCGGCCTGACGGGCAATGGTCTGTGATGTTAGTGAATAAGGACCGAGACAACGACCACTCCGTGAAGGTAACGTTTGCCGACCCGGTCACCGCGACTAATCGTTTCTTCATCGGCAATGTCGACCGGGTTGTCTTTGGTGCGGCTGAATACCAGTGGCACCCGGACCCGGTTCCCCCGGGCACGCCGCCCCCTTCGGGCAGGGGCGGCAGTGGTCATGCAGATCCGGACGGCCCACCCTCCAAATCAATCGTGACCGGCGCTGGCGCGGATACCAGCTATCAGCTTCCGAAGGCGTCGATCATAGTGCTTCGCGGCAAGCCCGCCGCTCAGCACCCATGATGAACCGGTATCGAATTGCGGGGTGCGGATCGAACAGTTGGTTCCGGATTCGTGTCCCTGTGAAGGATGGTGGAGACACCTCGCCCTGAGGCGAGGCATAGGGTAGCGCTCGGCAACATCGGCTGATGGATGGTTCGGACCCGCGGGCGAACCGCCGGCGGGAGAGATCTACGGCGAGAGCCAGTAACTGAGTTTCGCAAGTAAGACGTTGTCGGGTCGCTCGCCCCACAGAGCGTTCCAATTCGACGAGAAAGACGAGTTCCAGTAAGTCTCTGAACTGGTACGGCCCTGCGACCAGACGACATACAGCGTCGAGCCGGGTCTATACTCCCAGCGCACCACGAGGTTCGAGCGAAACTGACGGAAGCTGAAATCCGGATTGGCGAATGAGTACGCCGGTTCACTTCCGCCCTCGTTGACGGTGTAGGTATTTGAGTCCTGCTGAAATGCGATCTCGGTTGCGGCAAACTGATGAAACCGGTTCTGATATTGCCCGGCTAGCGTGTTGGTCGCCCGCTTGAAATCGGTATAGCGTCCGGTGCTGATGAACGGGCTGCCGTAGTACTGGATGGTCAGGTCCGGCGATATTGAGAGGTTGGCCCGCATCGTGAATGACCACGTGCCCTGCTGGATCCTCCCG
>DASQID010000349.1:0-8183 GCA_035631775.1 Acidobacteriota bacterium | reverse complement strand
CGCCCGGCGGCGGCGGCGGCGTCCACGGGATCATTTCTTGGGAGATGGGATTTGACCCTGAAAGCTCCCGACCGGGAACATGCCTCCTGGCTGGAGATCCGGCGGGAAGGCAGTGCTTTGAAAGCCCGAATGGTAGGCCGCTGGGGAAACGCGCGCGATCTTCCCAGGCTCGAGATAAAGCTCAACCACATCACGTTCGTTTCGCCGAAGGAAGAGGAAGGTCTGCAGGAAGATATGGTCTTTGAAGGAGAGCTGACGGGTAACATGCTCTCCGGCTCGATTTCAGGACCAAAGGGAGGCATGTGGACATGGACCGGCAAAAAAGCCCCGGCTCTCGCACGGAGTGCGCCACCGCGCTGGGGAGCCCCGATCTCTCTCTTCAACGGCAAGGACCTGACCGGCTGGAAGGCTGCGGATCCGGCTGCGGCTAACACCTGGAGGGTTGTGAATGGAACACTGGTGAGCCCCGAGCGAGGGACCGACATCATTACCACCTCCAAGTTTGAGGACTTCAAGTTGCATGTGGAATTCAACTGCGCGGCTGACTCCAACAGCGGTGTTTATCTGCGCGGCCGCTACGAGGTCCAGATCGAGACAGATTCTCCTCAGGAACCGCCGAATCGCCGAATGGGCTCGGTATACGGTTTTATGGCGCCTGTCCCTGAACCTCCTCGCAAACCGGGTGAATGGCAGAGCTACGACATCACCCTGATAGGTCGGATGATCACGGTCGTGATGAATGGCACGACAATCATTGATAAGCAGGAGATTCCTGGTATTACGGGTGGCGCTCTTGACAGTCACGAAGAATTGCCCGGGCCAATCTACCTCCAAGGCGGGGAAAACGGTCACGTCGCTTTTCGGAATATCTCGATCACTCCGGCAAAGCCATAGAGGTCGGGGCGCAGCCATCAAAACCTGCCACGAATCACCCGATCTTCACGAAATATTCCACGGGCGGTTCGTGTAATTTAAGAGATTCGTGCAGATTTTTTCCATCCGGGAGTGCCATCATGAATCGAACGCCAGCCTTCCTCATCTTGCTCCTGCTCTTCGCAACAGAGTTGCAGGCCGCAGATATGCGCGAGTTCACCTTCGATCGAACCCAAGCTCTATCGGAGTGGAAAATCCCTCTTGCCGAGATCACTCCCGCCATACCGGCGGACTGGCCGGACGGAAGCTTCCTAGTCCTCGAGATGAAGGCCTCCTCCTCACAGAGATTTGATTTGCGCGTTTATGCGAGCGAGGGATACAGCCGACTGCTGCTACAACCTTATCCCGGGGTCTGGATCCGCGCCGCGGTTCCCGTTGCCATGATCGCGCATCCTCCGAGCACGGGCGTTGATATGGCGGCGGTCGGCAATCGGTCGCGTCCCGGCTATTTCCTGGGTCTCTGGGGACCGTTCAGGCCCATGCGAGGCGTCCAATCGATCGCCTTCGCAATGGAACATCCCGTCGGGGCACCAAGACTCGAAATGCGGTCGATCCGTCTCACGAACGAATCTCCGGGAGACGCAGTCCTGGATCCTGGACCCGTGGTCGACGAGTTCGGCCAGTGCATCCGCGAATCCTGGCCGGGAAAAGGTGTGGACCTTGCCACTCTTCGAAAAGAATGGGAAAAGGACGACCTGAAGCCGACGGGGACAGACTTTGGTTACTGCGCCTACGGCGGCTACGCCTCCGCCGGGACAAAACATCGGGCGACAGGTTTCTTTCGCTGCGAGAAGATCGAAGGTCGGTGGTGGTTTATCGATCCCGATGGACACCTCTTCCTCTCCGTTGGTTCCGATGTCATGACGCCGTGGATGGAAACCAGGACCGAGGGGCGTACCTCTCTGTTCCGATCGATGCCGCCCGCCGACCTTCTGCCTCCCCGCCGCGGACAGCGGGAAGCCGGTGCGTCCTTCTACACCTGGAATCTCTTCCGCCGCTATGGAACCGACTGGTTGCCTAAATGGGTGGACCACACACTCCAACGGATGGAAGCCTGGGGTTTGAATACCGTGGCCAATTGGTCTCACAATGCGCTGTGGGAATCAAAAAAGAAGGCGTATGCGGTTCAACTCGGACGGTGGGAGACTGCGGTCAACTACCTTGGGCTACCTGACGTCTACTCAGACGAATTCCCGCGCAACGTCGATGAGTCCGCCCGGCGCCAGTGCGCTGGACACAAGGACGATCCATGGCTCCTGGGTTATTTCCTCGCCAACGAGCCGCCGTTCCCGCAGAAAGAACAGCAAACCATCCAACTCATTCTCTCGGGGTCGGATACAGGGACACAGCGCGAACTGAAGCGCTGGCTGGCCGGGGGGGACACACCGGAGCGGCGCAAGGAATTTGTCGATCGTGCGCTTGATCGCTATATCCAGGTCACGAGTGAAGCCGTCAGGAAATACGATCCAAATCATCTGAATCTAGGGATGCGCTCCGGCGGCAGGCCGACCGACGCCGAGATCCGCTCCGCTCGTGCCTTTGATGTCTATAGCGTGAATATCTACGATTACGAGGTGAGGGCGGAACGCGCGCGCCGAATCGCGGAACTTACCGGCAAGCCCGTTCTCATCGGCGAATTCCACTTTGGAACTCCGGGCCGCGGCTTGGCGGCAAGCCTCGTTCTGGTGCGCGACCAGGCGGCGCGCGGAACTGCTTATCGATTCTATGTTGAGAATGCCTTCTCCATGCCCGAGATGATCGGGACGCACTGGTTCCAGTGGGTGGACCAGCCGTGTACCGGGCGCTTCGACGGCGAAGACTACAATATCGGCCTCGTTGACGTGACCGACCGGCCGTACACGGAACTTATCGAAGCATTGAAGGCGACACACCTTCGACTCTATCAGGTTCACACCGGGTTGGAGAAACCGTTCAGCAAGCGTGCGTCGCCGAACTGATGATGAGGGAGAGAAAAAATCTGCCACAAATCTCACGAAGGTTAAGCGAGGCTCTCGGTTACGAGGCGCGCGATTCGAATATCCTGCACAGCAACCCCGGTTAGATCTGCGATAGTAATCTGCCTGTCGTTTCTGCGGCGCAGTTCCGGACATCTGATCAACCGGCCAAGTTCGACAAACTCTTCTTCGTCAATCAGTTTTGCGCGCAGTGCATAGGATGAAGCTCCGTATTTGCTGCACTGTGCCAGGCTGTCGACGACCCGCAGATCCGCTATCCGGAACAGCTCCGCTTCGAGCTCCTGCTTTCCGCCGCCGTCTGCTCCGACGGCTGTGATGTGCGTCCCTGGACGGATCTCCGCGCTGTGAATCAGGGGCGTGCGCGCCGGCGTAGTAGTGACGATCAGGTTGCAGGCATCGCAGAGGTCCGCGATGGATGGGGCAAGTGCGACCGTGAAACCGATGCTTGCCATATCCTTCCGGTACAGGTGGGCTTTCTCCGGATTACGTCCCCATACCATCGCTTCCCGGCACTCGCTTACATGTCCCAGCCACTCGAGCTGGAGCCTGGCCTGGATGCCGGTGCCGACGATGCCGATTTTCTCGAGTCCTCGCGGAGCGAGGTATTTGGCCGCAATCGCACCGGCTGCGGCGGTTCGCAGGTCGGTGAGCCAGCCCTGATCGAGCAGGACCGCGTCGGGGTTTCCCGTCTTGCGGCTGAAAACGAGCATGAGGCCATTGCTCGAAGAGAGGCCACGCTCGGGATTGCGATAGAATCCGGTTGCCACCTTGACGACGAAATGCTCGTCACCTGAGATAAAACCACATTTGATATGACAATCGCCGGGTGGATCGTCGAAGTCGAGGTGCCCTACGGGCGGCACAACGGCGCGTCCCTCGGAGTATGCCACGAAGCCATCCTCCAGAGCGGCAATCACGCGAGCGGGATCGATCGCCCTTTTGATCTGTTCGAGTGTCACAACCCTAGTCATAAATTCTCCTTACGGCATCTTCGATCCGCGTGCCTTATCCCAATGAAGGATGGTGAAATCCCCTCTCTTCAGGCGAGGCATCGGGCATCGACGTCGACGCAGTCAGAAGACGACTGGGGCCGGTATACTTGTCTCGCCCAACAGGGCTCTCTCACTATTCGATGCGTATTCCCAGGGCTTTCCTGTCGCGCCCCTCGGGGCTTGGATTCCGGAGCAGGCGCTTGGATTCCAGAGCCGTGCCTCACTGGGCTTGGATTTCGGAGCCTCGAAACAGATGAGCCCAGCGCGTAAACGCTGGAACCTGAGTATGGGACCCTGAAAGGGTCCGACAGAACAGCCCAGGGCGCAAGCCCTGGGTTTGCGAGGCGTTCTTTGGGAAAGCCCTGTAAGGGCGAGTCGTCTGTTCCAGTCCTGCGTTTCCAGAGTACATATCACCGTCTGGCTTGATCGCGCTGCCGCTAATTCGCGAATTGCCGAACCAGTTCGTTCAATGCGCGAGATTTGCGGCCAGGCTTTTAGAAGGATAGAAGCGCGTATTGTACTCCCTAAGATATCTGCGGTGTTCCTCATCCTTGGGGTAATGCTGGTTTGCAGGATAGGGGTATGAAGACATCCCATGAAAAGGAAGTGGGCCAAGAATCTCCGGGAAAAGCGAGTTCATATCCATATCTTTGCCGTACCCATCCGCATATAGAAGGTAGTCTCGAATCCAGCCTTTCGGGAGCGCCGGAACGGAACGAGCATCAAAGCTGAGAGAGACTTCATCTCCGTGATGCGTGATGACGTACTTATCATCGCGCTTCAGCAGCAGTTCGCGGACGTCTCCGAAGCGGGTATAGGCTCCGGCGTGACTTCCCCACAACTCTGTGGGCGTTATCTCTTTATATTCATAAATCCAGGGGAGCTTTCCGTCCGGTGTGTAGTACTTCGGGTACCCTCGGAAATGCAGGTCGGCCGAGATAGGGTCGAGACGTGTAACCCGGATAGGTGCTTCCAGCGAAGTGTCTATCAGGATCTGGTCCCAATAGATTTTCATATTTGTGACTATTCGGACGTGATGATCAGCGGAAGGGAACCTGCCTGTAAGATCGACAGTCATCACCTTGGGCAGACCGGCAGGAAAGCCCATGGACAGGATCGCGGTTTGCCAGTTTCCCCCGGCATCTTTGACTTGCAGGTAAGGCGGGATCATGGGCAGACCTGCCTGGGAGGCTGCAAGATTCGATGATGAATCCGCGTAATCGATCCAACCATCCATTAAGAGCAGAACCTTGTGGGCACCGGCCAGATTTCCGTGGTCCAGCGTGATGGAGTGAGGTTCGGTATAGCCCTTGAAGGGGAGTGAACGGAAATTTGTCGCGTAACGCCGGTCTTTCATTGCGAGAAAGGGCAGTATGTCGTTGCCGGATTGATCAACGGCGGACAGCGGGATCCGGGAATCCTGCGTGGTGTAGATCTTGAACTCAGGGAAAGGAGGGCCAGGCATCAGACGTTCATTGGGATAAACACCGGTACCAGCGGGGTGGTCTACGACGAGCAGCTGTGCCTGGTCGAACATGATCACCTCTTCGAGCTGGTTGTTGAGGTTGAGGAGATATTTCCCGTCACGTGGCACCAACTTGCTTCCGTCGATCTTCACGTACTCGTCCGTGTCCGGGATGCTGTAGCGACCCGGCGCTTCCAAGTAACCGATTGCGCACCCTCCCAGAAAATCGGAGATAAACTCATACCCGCTGCCGTTCCAGGTGTAGAGCAGCGGACAGGAGGTCCCCTTGCGGTCGAGTTCCTTGATCCGAGTGATCCGGTCCGCAGGCACGCTTATTTCGCTCTGGAGGATGCCGCTGGGCCAGCGCACCGTGATCGTATCCGCCTTCGTGGCTTGACCGAGGCCGATCCAGACTATCGGACTGTCCTGGGACAGATACCCGTTATGTCCTTGGATCTCGATCTTCTGGTATTCCTCCCCGGCACGCACCTCCACCTTGGCGCCGAATCCGAATTTGTTGCTGCGCAGGCCCTCCAGCTGCACGCCCACCCAGTGGTTGGCCGTCTGGGATTCGTTGACGAGAAGATGAAGTCCCCCGAATCGGTCCAGACAGAGGACGTCGGGACGGCCGTCCCCATTGAAATCCGCGGACGCCGCAGCCATGCATGGCCCACCCGGGAGCGGCCCTGCAGAGATGAAGTTTCCGTCGCCGGTGTTCGCAAACAGCTCGCCGGCATCACCGCGAAATACGTACACATCGACGTTCCCGTCGTTGTCAAAGTCCAGGAAGCCCGTGCCGGAACCATATTGAGCGGCCGACATCGTGCGAACCAGTTCAGAGGAACGGGTATTGCTGATGAATGAGCCGTCGCCCCTGTTTAGCAACAGGCGATTGGAACCGATCTTCGCCGGGGACAGGAAGAGATCCATCCACCCGTCGTGATTGAAATCCGCAATTGACAGGCTCCGGAAGTCTGCAGCGAAATTCAGTCCGATCTTCTCGGAGATGTCGGTGAAGTGATCGTTCCTGTCATTGGAGTAAACGCGAGGCGCCGCTCCGGAACTCAGCACGACGAGATCAATGTCGCGGTCGTTGTCGACATCCGAAGGTACCATCCCCAGGTGATGAAATTGTCCCGCACCCACACCGAGCGTCTCACCGTAATCGGTGAAGGTCCCGTTCCCGTTGTTCCGATACATCCGGTTTGGCTCGCCGGGAAAACTCGAGGGAAATGTCACAGTCTCCCCGCTGGGAACTTTGGATACGTCGGCATAGTGCGACACGTACAAATCGAGGTCGCCGTCGTGGTCGTAGTCTACAAACGTAGCGCTGACGCACAATCCGCTGTCGGTGACACCGGCCCCGAGTGTGACGTCTTCGAACCTGGCTCCACCCAAATTACGATAAAGTCTGTTTCCTCCCAGCCCGACCAGATAAACATCGGGGCGCCCATCATTGTCATAGTCGCCGATCGCAGCGCTGATTTGACCGCCGCTGTTTCGTATGCCGGATGCTTCGGTCGCATCGCGAAAATGCCCCTTACCGTCATTCAGCAGCAAATACGTCTGCCATGTCCGGGCTGCGGGGCTGTATCGGGTCACGATCACATCGATTGAACCGTCCCCGTCGAAATCGGCCAGGGCTATTCCGCCGCCCAGGTAGCCCAATACTCGTGTCCGAAGAAAATCCAGGCTCCAATCGCTCGAATTGAATGACCAGGGTTCGGTCACCTCCCCCTGCGTGCCTCGCACAACTGAGACTCCGGACTCCGCCGATCTGTCAACGAAGGGCACCTGGGATTTCGCGGCCCCGGGGATTGTTGTTTTCGGGGTTACATGCGGCTTGTAGTCCAACGCGAGCGCATACTCTCCCATCTCTCCATATGCGTTGCCAACCCCCATCCCTTGTCCCACTCCACCCTTCTGCTGCATGGCCCTGAACTCGGTGAGCAGGCGGTTTCCCTCCTCTTCGCGGTCGGTCTGCAGCAGCAGTGTGCCCAGGTTGTATAACGCGGAAGTGTTGATCGGATCCAGTTCCAAAGTGCGCCGCAGCGCCGATTCCGCTTCCTTCTCATTGCGCTTCCGGAAATGCAGGACCCCGAGGTTGTAGAAGGCAGAGGAGCACTTCCCATCAATTTCGGTCACGCGCCCGAAATGCTGGAGGGCTTTGTCCGTTTCGCCCAGGCTCTTGTAGACCAGGCCGAGGCTGAAGTGGGCGTACGGATTGTTCGGTTCCTCAGTGATTGCGGCTTCGAGAGTGTTTCGGGATAGCTCCAAATCTTCATTATAGAGGAGGGCGATTCCCAGATTAATCCTAGCCGCGCTGAATCCCGGTGCAAGCGTGAGTGCCTTCCGGAAGGCATCCGCTGCCTGCTCAAAGAGGTATTGATTCATGTAGCCGACGCCAATGTTGTTCTGCTGAATTGCTTCACTACTTGGCGTGGAGGCTGGTTTGCGTTCCTGAACGGCACCGATCAGGCTCAGGCCGGCAGCCAGCACCAGTAGAATGCAAAACGAAACGCGGCGGCCGGAGCAGCAGCGCACCAGAGACATAATCGTTCCTCGGCTGGTTACCAATATTGCCATACGGTGGGCGGCGTTTGTAGATAGGAGGGAGATCCCTGACCATGCCAGTGAGACTGCGATTCAGACACTGGGGACGGCGCATCTGTCCCTTGGCTCTACCGGGAAATCGAGCGTACAGAGCCGCGACCCAGCGTGGGGGTCTGGACCGCCCATCCGCGCGACAAATCTGTGGGACCCATTTCTTGCGTTCCTTGGTGTCTTCACGTGCTCCTAAGGGGATGGTAAGATATT